>NZ_JBISCE010000005.1:0-80402 GCF_044385685.1 Streptomyces sp. ALB3
GCAGCGGAGGCACGGCCTCCGCTCACGTCTCGCGACCACTGCCCAGAAGACGGAGACATCATGAGCGTCACTCCCGCCGATTCGGTCCTGCGCGTCGAGAAGGGCCAGGCCGGCCCCGAGGAGCTCGCCGCGATCACCGCGGTCCTGCTCGCCCGCGCCGCCGCCCAGCCCGACGCGCCCGCCCACCGGGGGCGTAGCACCGCCGGATGGCGCCGGCTGGAGCGCACCCCCGGCTTCCGCGCCCCGCACAGCTGGCAGGGCTGACAAGAACGCCTGCGGCGGCCGTCGCAGGGCCTCACCGGCCCTGCGACGGCCGCTGTCGCGTTCCGGGGCCCCGGGAAGGGCCCCTTAGGGCCCCAGCGGGCCCGCACGGACGAATGCCCCGCGCTCCTTCACGGAGTGCGGGGCATTCGACGTGCGGCGGCGGGATCAGCGCAGGCGGGCCATCAGGGCGTGCTCGACCAGCGTGATCAGTGCGCTCTTGGCGTCCGCGCGGTGCCGGGCGTCCGTGGTGAGGATCGGGGTGTCGGGGCCGATCTGGAGGGCCTCGCGTACTTCGTCGGGGGTGTAGGGCTGGTGTCCGTCGAAGCCGTTGAGGGCGATGACGAAGGGCAGGCCGCTGTTCTCGAAGTAGTCGACGGCGGGGAAGCAGTCGGCGAGGCGGCGGGTGTCGACGAGGACGACGGCGCCGATGGCGCCGCGGACCAGGTCGTCCCACATGAACCAGAAGCGGTCCTGTCCGGGGGTGCCGAACAGGTAGAGGATCAGGTCCTGGTCCAGGGTGATGCGTCCGAAGTCCATGGCCACGGTGGTCGTGGTCTTGTCCCCGGTGTGGGTCAGGTCGTCGATGCCCGCGGACGCGGACGTCATCACGGCTTCGGTGCGCAGCGGATTGATCTCCGAGACGGCACCGACAAACGTGGTCTTACCCACGCCGAAGCCCCCTGCCACCACGATCTTCGCCGAGGTAGTGGAGCGGGCCGCTCCGCCGCTAGAGCTTGCGAAGTCCACTGAGCACCCTTTCGAGCAGTGTCACGTCTGGCTGGCCGCCGGCGGCCTCGTCGCCGCCGGGCTGATGGATAGCGACGAGTCCGGCCTCGGCCAGGTCGGCGACGAGGATCCGGGCAACGCCGAGGGGGATCGAGAGAAGGGCCGACACCTCGGCCACCGACTTGATCTCGATGCAGAGCCGGCAGATCCGCTGGTGCTCGGGCAACTGCCCTTGCAGCCGGGACGGATCGGCCGTGGTGCTGACCAGCGCCTCGATGGCGAGCTGGTAGCGCGGCCGGGTCCGGCCGCCGGTCATGGCGTACGGACGGACCAGCGGGTTGTGCGCCGCGGGCTTCGCCGGTGCCGGGGCCTGCCGCTGCACCGGCTGGATGCGCGACGGGGCCTCGTACCGCTGAGGCGGCTGCTGCTCGTGCGGGGGCTGCTGGTAGTGGGGCTGCTGCTGCGGCCACCCGGAACCGGGCTGCTGGGGCTGCTGCTGCGGCCAGTCACCACCGTGCGAACCCTGCTGGGGCTGCTGGTAGGGCTGATAAGGCTGGTAATGGTCTTGCGGGCCCTGTCTGCCGGGCATGGAGGGGGTGTCGAAACGGTTGTCACCCTGCTCACCCGGGACCCGCTGACCGCCCTCGTACGGGTGTCCGCCTGTGGGTGCTGCCACGTTTCCTCCTCCGACTGCCGGTCGCCATCCCAGTGGTGCCGCGCCACCGCACCTTATGGCGCGGTGACGAGAAACGCACTGTCTGTCTATTAGTTAAGAAGACTTCCCTGGAGTTCGGCGCGCAGGTCCGGGGTAAGGACACTTCCCGCACGGTCCACGAGAAGTGCCATTTCGTACCCAACCAGACCGATATCGGCGTCAGGGTGGGCGAGGACGGCCAGTGAGGACCCGTCAGAGATGGACATGATGAAGAGGAATCCTCGCTCCATCTCCACAACGGTCTGATTCACGGCACCGCCTTCGAAGATCCGGGAGGCGCCCGCGGTGAGCGACGTCAGACCGGAGGCGACAGCCGCCAGCTGGTCGGCGCGGTCACGCGGGAAACCTTCGGACATCGCCAGCAGGAGTCCGTCGGCGGAGACCACCACCGTGTGCGACACCCCGGGGGTGTTGTCCACGAAGTTGGTGATCAACCAGTTCAGATTCTGCGCCGCCTGGCTCATCGGGCTCACACTAACGCTCCTGGTTGTAGGTATTACTTGTGTCCGACCCCGCGGTACGTCCCCGCAGGACACCGCGGCGCAGGTTGCTCAACCTGCCGCGTACGTCCTCGGGGGCGCGGGAGACCTGCGGGCCGCCCTGCTGGGTCTGCTCCGCCGTGCCCTCGACCAGATTGGCCTTCGGTACGCGCCGGGGGAGTCCGGAAGGGGTTATTCCACCGGCCTTGGGGTCCCGGAGCTTCTCGGCCCGCTCCCAGCGCTCGTCGTTCGCCGACCGCCAGTCGTCGGGGCCTTCCCCGTCGGCCTGCTCCGCCTGCCCCTGTTCCTGCTGAGGCCGTTGGCGCTGCTCCGGCGCGGCAGGCTGATCGTTTCCTCGGCCGGTGGGCTGCCAGTGCTGCTGGCCGGCCCCCCGGCGCGGGAGGCCCGCCTCGGTCAGGTCGTGACCGGGATTGGGGGTGGGCCCCGGGCGGTCGAAGCCTACGTGCTCCTGAGGCTCGGCGGGAGCGCTCGGGACGGATTCCGTTTCCGGCTGCGTCTGCGGCTCGAAGGTGCCCTGGTACGCACCCTGATCCGCCCAGCCCCCTTGGTGGGAGCTGTCGTCCTGCGCGGCGAACTGATCGGCGTACTGCTCCTGACGACCGTCCTGAGCGGGGTACGCGCCTTCCGCATAGCCGTTCTGCTGCGGGTCCTGGTAGCCGTTGCCGCCAGCAGCGTACGGGTCGTAGCCGCCCTCGTGACCGGGCTGCGCGAAGTCCTGCTGCTGGGGGTACTGCTGCTCGGGAGCGTACTGCTCCTGGGCGTACTGTCCCTGGCCGTACTGCTCCTGGCCGTACTGCTCCTGAGCGAACTGCTCCTGCGCGTAGTCCGGCTGTCCCGCGGCGTTCTGGTACTGCGGACGCTCGCCGCCCGTCTGCGCCTCCAGCGCGGCCCGGCGCTCCTCACGCATCAGCGATCGGTTGACCGGGTCCAGCTGCGGGGTGTCGGCGGCAGGCGCCTCGTAGCGCGAGTCGTCGAACCCGAGCTCCGCCGCCGTACGCATCGGGGAGTGCTGAGGCGCCGCTTCGAAGGCCTGCGGGCGCTGCTGCTCGGGCATGATCGAGGAGACGGTGAAGTCGCCCTCCGGGGCCGACTCGCCGCCGCCACCGTGGGTGATGGCGTCCGGCAGCATGACCAGCGACGTGGTCCCCGCCTGCTCGCCCGAGGGGCGCAGCTGTACGCGGATGCCGTGCCGGTCGGCCAGCCGGCCGACCACGAACAGGCCCATCCGCTGGGACACCGCCGCGTCGACGGTCGGGGGGTTGGCCAGCTTGTGGTTGATGTCCGCGAAGTCCTCGGCGGTGAGGCCGATGCCCTTGTCGTGGATCTCGACCATGACGCGGCCGTCGGGCAGCCGGGTGGCGGTGACCCGGACCTTGGTCTGAGGCGAGGAGAAGGTGGTGGCGTTCTCCAGCAGCTCGGCCAGCAGGTGCACGAGGTCGGTCACGGCCTGGCCGTGGATCTCGCTCTCCGGCACGCCGGTGAGCTCGATGCGCTCGTAGGACTCCACCTCGGAGGAGGCGGCCCGCAGTACGTCGACCAGCGGCACCGGCTGGTTCCAGCGCCGGCCGGGCTCCTCGCCCGCGAGGACGAGGAGGTTCTCGCCGTTACGGCGCATACGGGTGGCCAGGTGGTCCAGCTTGAAGAGGCTCTCCAGCTGGTCCGGGTCGGCCTCGTTGTTCTCCAGGTCGGTGATGAGGGTCAGCTGGCCCTCGATGAGCGACTGGTTGCGCCGCGAGAGGTTGGTGAAGATCGCGTTGACGTTGCCCCGCAGCATGGCCTGTTCGGCGGCGAGCCGGACGGCCTCGCGGTGCACCTGGTCGAAGGCGCGGGCGACCTCGCCGATCTCGTCCTGGCTGTTGATCGGGATCGGCTGCACCCGGGTGTCCACCCGGCCCGGCTCGGTCCGCGACAGCTGGTCGACCAGCATCGGGAGCCGCTGCTCGGCGATACCGAAGGCGGCCGTACGCAGCTGGCGCATGGAGCGGCTCATCTGGCGGGCCATGAGACCGGCGATGATGAACGCGGCGAGCAGCGAGATGATCACGATCGCGGCGTTGACGATGGCGTCGTTGCGCGCGTCGGTCGAGATCTCCGCGGCCTCGGCCACGGCCTTGTCGACCAGCTCGTTCTCGACCGTCGTGTAGCCGTCGAACTTGGCCGTCGCGGCGGCCATCCAGGTCTCGGGGGTGATGCCCTTGGCCTTCAGTTCGTCCGGCTGCTTGCCCTGGCCTATCTGCTGGGCCATGCCGTCGAAGACCGAACCCTCGACACTCGGCGGGGCGACGAAGGGCTTGCCGGCGGCCTTGGCCCGCGCCTCGGCGGCCTTCAGCTGCTCGGCACCCTCGGCGGCCTTGGCGGCCATGACTTCCTTGAGCCGGGCCGCGTCGGCCTCGGTGCCACCGGAGACGAACTCGCCGAGGGCGATCTGCTCCAGGTAGTTGTACGAACTGAAAGCGGTCACCTGACCGTTGAACTTGCGCGCCTCCTGGCTCGGGCGCACCAGCAGGTGCATGCCGATCGAGCGCTGGAGCGACGCGGCGGCCTTGGACAGCTCGATCGCGTACACGGTCCGGCCGTAACTGGTGATGTTGCCGGTACCCAGGCCGAGCTCGTTGGAGAACTCCATCAGCGAGTGCTGGACCTTGGTGTAGCCCTCTTCCGTCTTCACCGGGTCCATCGCCTCGGCGTAGGCGGCCTTGCGGAGCTCGGGGAGCAGCGGCTCCTCCGCCTCGAACAGCTTCAGACGGCGGTGGAGGCCCGCCTTGTCCGGCATGTTCTGCACGGCGGCGTCGAACTTCTGCGCGGCGCTGTCCGTGGTGGCGCGCACCTGCTCCACCTCGGCGGCGGTGCGCTTGTTGGAGAGCAGGGGCTGAGCGGTGAGGTCACGCTCGTTGAGCAGCGCCTGCCCGTACTCGGCGGCCGCACGGACGACCAGAGCCGTCTTCTCGGCGTCCTGAGCCTCGTTCCAGGTGTCGACCGACCCCTTCACCTGGAAGCCGCCCATGACCAGACCGACCAGCGCCGGGATCAGGAGAATCGCGTTCAGCCGGGTGGGCACCCGCCAGTTGCGCGGTGACAGCCGACTGGTGCTGCCACCAGCCGGTTCCGCCTCGGACGACGTGTCCGCAGGCGGGGACACAGCAGCGCGCGGCGGCGGCGTGAAGTTGCCCCGCTCCGGCTGCGCCGCGGAGCCCTCGTTGCTTCGCCTCACTCGACCAACAACCTCTCGGCGTCGGCACCTACGTTGTGCCGGATTATCGTTCAGGGGCCGTACTACTGGGTAGTTCGAGGCATTGCAGCACGCGGACCGGTCGCGTTCCAAACAGTCGGAATGTGTGATTCCGGCTATGGGCGCCCGCAGATAAATCGGGCATAAAGAGCGAGCCCCGTCAAAAGGCGAGGCTCGTATGAGCGCAGCGGTACCGGTCGTGCGCGTCGGGTATCGACGGGACCCCGATTCTCTGTCGAAATGTTATGAACCCGGGGGCGGAGCGTGTCAAAGGACACAGCCCGCCCCCGGGTGACTACAGCAACTTCCGTAGATCACTACCGACTTACGGCTACTTCAGCCGGGCCATCAGGGCGTGCTCGACCAGCGTGATCAGGCCGCTCTTGGCGTCCGCGCGATGCCGGGCGTCCGTCGTGATGATCGGAGCGTCGGGGCCGATCTGGAGGGCCTCGCGTACTTCGTCGGGGGTGTAGGGCTGGTGTCCGTCGAAGCCGTTGAGGGCGATGACGAAGGGCAGGCCGCTGTTCTCGAAGTAGTCGACGGCGGGGAAGCAGTCGGCGAGGCGGCGGGTGTCGACGAGGACGACGGCGCCGATGGCGCCGCGGACCAGGTCGTCCCACATGAACCAGAAGCGGTCCTGTCCGGGGGTGCCGAACAGGTAGAGGATCAGGTCCTGGTCCAGGGTGATGCGTCCGAAGTCCATGGCCACGGTGGTCGTGGTCTTGTCCCCGGTGTGGGTCAGGTCGTCGATGCCCGCGGACGCGGACGTCATCACGGCTTCGGTGCGCAGCGGATTGATCTCCGAGACGGCACCGACAAACGTGGTCTTACCCACGCCGAAGCCCCCTGCCACCACGATCTTCGCCGAGGTGGTGGAGCGGGCCGTACCGCCGCTAGAGCTTGCGAAGTCCACTGAGCACCCTTTCGAGCAGTGTCACATCCGGCGCGCCGCCGGCCTCTCCGTTGCCCGGCTGGTGGATGGCCACCATGCCGGCTTCCGCCAGGTCCGCCACGAGGATCCGCGCCACACCGAGGGGCATGGACAGCAGGGCCGAGACCTCGGCCACCGACTTGACCTCGCGGCACAGGTGGCAGATCCGCTGGTGCTCGGGGAGCAGCGTCCCGAGGTGGGCGGGGTCCGCTGTGGTGCTGACCAGCGCCTCTATCGCGAGCTGGTAGCGCGGCCGGGTCCGGCCGCCGGTCATGGCGTACGGACGGACCAGCGGCTGGTCGCCTTCACCGTCGTACGACGCGTGGTGCAGTGCGCCGTACGGATCAGGTGAGGCGGGTGGCGGGGTCATAAATCCTCCGGGCGTGACAGCAGGGTGTCGGCTTGCCGTCTGAAGGTGGCCGGTGGGGGGCTGTGTCGGCCGGACGGGTGAGGGTTTTGAGTACTACCTGGGGGGATCGTGTCAGCTGTCTGCCGCATGGCCGCTCAGTGGAGCAGACTGCCTTGTAGTTCGGCACGGAGGTCAGGGGTGAGGACGGTCCCCGCACGGTCCACGAGGAGTGCCATCTCGTACCCGACCAGACCGATGTCCGCGTCCGGATGGGCAAGGACGGCGAGCGAGGACCCGTCCGAGATGGACATGAGGAAGAGGAAACCTCTCTCCATCTCCACGACCGTCTGGCTCACGGCGCCGCCTTCGAAGATCCGGGAGGCACCCGCCGTCAGCGACGTCAGTCCGGAGGCGACGGCCGCCAGCTGATCGGCGCGGTCGCGCGGGAAACCTTCGGACATCGCCAGCAGCAGGCCATCCGCGGAGACCACCACCGTGTGGGACACCCCTGGGGTGTTGTCCACGAAGTTGGTGATCAGCCAGTTCAGATTCTGCGCGGCCTGACTCATGGGGCTCAACTAACGCTCCTGCTGGTGAGTGGGGCCGAGTTGGAAACTGCCGGTAGACGAGCCTGTGTTGGCCTGTCGTCCCTGCTGGATGCCCCGGCGGAGATTGGTCAGACGGCCGCGTACGTCATCGGGCGCACGCGAAACCTGAGGTCCGGACTGATGATTCTGCTGCTGAGCAGTGCCCGGCACCAAATTGGCACGTGGGACGCGGCGGGGCAGCCCGGAAGTGGTGATCCCGCCCGCGGCGGGCTTCTTGACCCGCTCCGCCTGACGCACGAGTTCGTCGTTGGGCGAAGCGCGCCATGAACTCGTGGCGCCGGTGTCGGCCGCGCCACGGCGCGGCATGGGCGGCGGGGTGCCGACGGGCTGGGCGGCGGCCGGCGCCTGCGGCTCCGCGGCGGGCGGCTGCTGCCCACCCTGCTGCGGTCCGTGGAACCAGTTCGTCTCCAGCGTGTCGTACAGCGGCGTACGCCCGTCACCGGGTCCGGCCGGCGGCAGTCCCTCGGGCTGCTGCGGCAGGGCCGGGCGGCGCGGCGGTTCGCCCGCGGTGGGGGCCTGCGGACGCGGCGCGCCGTAGTCGGCGTTGTCCTGCCGGTGCGGTGCGGGCGCCTGTGGGCGCTGCGGGGACGGGGTGCCGAAGCCCTGGTCCTGGGGCATCGGGGCGTTGAAGTCCGGGCGGGCGAACTGCGCGGTGCTCGCCGGGTCCACCGCCTGGGGCGCCTGCGGCGCCGAGAAGTCCGGACGGGCGAACTCCGCGGTGGCGCCGGGGCCCTGCAGGTCGTTCGCCGGCGGACGCTGGTCCGGCGGGCTGAAGGCCCGGTCCGGGCCGGAGGTGCCCGGCCGGGCGAACCGGCCGGCGTCGTGCTCCTCGTGACCGCGCGGCGAGTCCGGCTGCATGCGCCGGGGGCCGCCCTGTTCCTCGACTCCCCAGCTCGTGCCCTGCGGACGCTGCGGCTGAAGGCTGCCGCCGGGCAGCTCGGCCCGCGGTCCGCCGGAGGGCGGCAGCTGGCGGCCGGGACCGCCGGACTGCTGGCGGCCGCCGTCCTCGCCCTGGCCGGGCCGGGCCTGCTGCGGAGCCTGCCGCGCGGGTGGGCCGCTCTGCTGGCCGGAGTGGCCGAAGAGGTTGGGCCGGCCGGAGTCCGTACCGGCCGGGGGGTCCTGCGGGGGGCGTGCCCCGGGGCGGGCACCGCCGGCGAACGCACCGGCGAGGCCGCCGCCCTGACGCGGACCCTCGGGCCGGCCCTGACCGGGCAGGCCGGGACCCTGCGGGCCGTTGCCCTGCTGGGGCTGACGCGGTCCGCCGTCGCGTGCGGGCAGCGCGGCCCGGGGACCCGAGCCCGCGCCGACCTGACCCCGCGGGGCGGTCGAACCGAGTCCCTTGGCGGGAGCCGGCGCGGAGCCGCCGAGTCCGGGCCGCTGGCCACCCGCGGGAGCGCCACCGCCGGCGAGGAGCCCGCCCGGGGCGCCACCCTGCTGGCCCTTGCCCTGCTGGCCCGGCTTCGGAGGCTGCTTGCCGCCGTGCGCGACCTCCATGGGCAGCATGACGAGCGCGGTCGTACCGCCGGAGTCGGACGGCCGCAGCTGGATGCGGATGCCGTGACGCAGCGACAGCCGGCCGACCACGAACAGACCCATCCGGCGGGACACCGAGACGTCCACGGTGGGCGGCGAGGCGAGCCGCTCGTTGATCGCGGCCAGGTCCTCGGGGGAGAGGCCGATACCGGTGTCGTGGATCTCGACGAGCACCCGGCCGTCGGGCAGCGCGTGACCGGTGACGCGGACCTTCGTCTGCGGCGAGGAGAACGACGTGGCGTTCTCCAGCAGCTCGGCGAGGAGGTGCACGAGGTCGTTGACGACGCGGCCGGCGACCTCGGTGGCCGGCACGGCGGCCAGTTCGATGCGCTCGTACTGCTCCACCTCGGAGGCGGCGGCACGGAGCACGTCGACCAGCGGCACGGGCCGGGTCCAGCGCCGTCCCGGCTCCTCACCGGCGAGGACGAGGAGGTTCTCGCCGTTACGGCGCATACGGGTCGCGAGGTGGTCGAGCTTGAAGAGGGAGGACAGCTGGTCGGGGTCGGCCTCGCGCGACTCCAGCTCGGAGATGAGCGAGAGCTGGCGCTGGATGAGGCCCTGGCTGCGGCGCGAGAGGTTGGTGAACATCGCGTTGACGTTGCCCCGCAGCAGCGCCTGCTCGGCGGCCAGACGGACCGCCTCGCGGTGCACGTCGTCGAAGGCCGTGGCCACCTGGCCGATCTCGTCACGGGAGTGGATGCCGACCGACTCGACGGAGGTGTCGACGTCCTGCGGGTCCGTCTCCGAGAGCTGCTTGACGAGCTCGGGCAGCCGGTCCTGGGCGACCCGGGTCGCGGTGTCCTGCAGCCGGCGCAGCGAGCGGATCATGGACCGCGCCACGACGAAGGCGCCGACCAGCGACACACCGAGGACGACGAGGATGATCGCGCCGTTGAGGATCGCGTCGCGCTGCGACTCCTCACGCAGCTCGCGCGCCTTGCTCTCCATCTCACCGAGGAGCGACGCCTCGATGGTCTTCATGGCCTGGATCTTGGTGGAGCTCTGGTCGTACCAGTCCATGTACGTGCGGGTCTTGCCGCCGCTGCCCTCCATGCCCAGCGGGCTGTCGAGGACCTTCTTCGCGTAGATGTCGGCGGCGGTGATCTCGGGATTCCCGTTGTCCAGCGGCGCGAGCAGCTCGGCGGAGCTCCTGCCGGTGGACTCGTAGGTCGTCTCGAACGTCTTGAGGGTCGTGCCCGCCTTGCCCTGCGCGTTGCGCCCGAACGCCTGGTCGTTGTCGTTCAGGTGCGTCTTGTCGCTGTTGCCGTCGGGCAGCGCCGCGGCGATGATCGCCCGCTCCACGGAGGCGTACTCCTTGGAGGACGAGAAGGCCGCCAGCGCACGCGTCCGCTTGATCATTTCCGGGTTGCTGGTGGCCTGGGCCATGTCCTGCGAAAGGCTCAGCAGCGACGTGATCAGCTGGCTGTACTGGTCGATCGTGTTGAGGCTCGGGCTGTCGGGGGCGTACGCGTCCTTGCGGATGCTGGTGATGTTGCCCAGCTGCGTGCCGATCTGGCTGACACTCGCGTGGATGCTGTCCAGTGCCGCGTCGCCGGGCGTGTTGCCGATCTCGTCCGTGGCCTCGAAGAAGGCGGCCTTGGCGCGGTCGGTGCGCTCCCGGGGCTGGGTGACCTTGTAGTCGGTGGCCTTCACGCCGTTCGACAGCGGGCCGGCCGACCTGTCGCGCTCCTCCTGGAGGGCGTTGGCGAGCGCGGTCGCCTTCCTGGTCATCTGCGTGAGGAGCTGCATGTGCTCCAGCTGGTCCATGTCGTTCATGGACTCGTTGATGCGCAGTCCGCCCAGGGTGGTCGCCGCGACCACGGGGAGGGCGAGCAGGGAGACCAGACGCGTGCTGATGCGCCAGTTGCGCAGGGCCAGGCGTGAACCGGCGGACGTGGGCCCGGCCGACTTGGCGGGCGTCGCGGCCTCCGCGCCGGCGGTGCTCGTCGCGCCGGAGCGCTGCGCGCGGTCACCGCCGTCGCCGGCCGCACCGGGATTCTGGGCGTGCTGGGGCGAGGAACCGCGGTCGTTCCCGCCGCGCGGCTCCTGCTCCGCCGGGGTTTCCCCTCGGCCCTGGCGGGGCTGGGGCGACCCCATGCCATCCCTCTTGAAACGTCCCTGCACTAGCGTCGCAACCTCTGGACCAGGCGTCCCTCCGCGCGTGGCGCGGCGGGACGGTGTCGGCGTCGTGGGGCGCTGGACGCGCCCCATGGTGGTCGTGAGTGACCGGCGTACTTCCCCCTCCCGCCGCCACTCGGCGCTGCGTTGCGCCCCTGCGCGCTGGGCCTGAAACCCGCGGCGGTGCGTGGAATTCCAGCACAGTGGAGGATCTCCAACAAGGCCCGCGTACCGGGCTGTGACCTGGATGACACGGTGTGATGGGGGCGTAACAAGGTGTGGAGCGTGTTCAGGGTCAAACCGGGCGATTATGGATGGGCTTCCTGGGGGGCGCAGGTGTCCCAGTCGCCATGATCGGGAGCGGAATGGCGGATTCAGTCACGTATTGTCTGCTTTGCCTCCAGTGATCAACTGTCCGGAATGAGCCCTTTGTCAGCAAGTTCGTGAGCAAACTCACACGATGATCGCCGTCTCCTCCCGGCCATGGCGGGGAATCGGATGTTTAGCCTGACGCTTTACAGGGATAGCGAATCCGACAACCGGCGCACCTCAGGGCAGCGCCCCGGCGACAAGGGTCCACACGGCAGATGAAGACGACGATGACGTTCCGCAACATTGCCAACCCCCGGCGCACCACGCTGGCGCACCTCGACGACGCCGGAGCGCTGCAGACGCCGGAGCAGCGGGAGCACGCCGCCGACCTGCCCACCCAGACCGCCAACCCGCGCCGCACCATCCTCATGGAGGCCCCGGTCGCGACGGCGAAGTAGCGCCGGGCCCTCGTGCGCGCGGCGCGGGCCCCTCACCCTTGCCGGCGCCTCGCCCGACGAGGCCGAGGCGATAGCCTGGAGCGTCAGTCTTCAGCCAGCCAGCAAGTGAGGGGCGACAGCATCCCGTGCGCATCGCCAGGTTCTCCATCGACGGCAATGTCGCCTTCGGCGCGGTCGAGGGCGACAGCCCCGACAGCCTCGTCCTCGACATCATCAAGGGCATCCCGTACGCCGACTTCGAGCTCTCCGGGACCAAGGTCCCGCTGAAGAAGGTCCGGCTGCTGCCGCCCGTGCTCCCCAACAAGGTCGTGGCCATCGGCCGCAACTACGCGGAACACGCCGCCGAACTGGGCAACGAGGTCCCCGATGTGCCCGTCGCCTTCTTCAAGCCCACCACCTCGGTGATCGGCTCGGGCGACTCCATCGAGTACCCCTCCTTCTCCGAGGAACTGCACCACGAGGCCGAGCTCGCCGTGGTGATCGGCCGCATGTGCCGCGAGGTCCCGAGGGAGCGCGTCAAGGACGTCGTCTTCGGCTACACCTGCGCCAACGACGTCACCGCGCGCGACGTCCAGCGCCGCGAGAGCCAGTGGGCCCGGGCGAAGGGCTTCGACACCTCCTGCCCGCTCGGCCCGTGGGTGGAGACCGACGTCGACCCCGGCGACCTGGCCATCCAGGCCACGGTCAACGGTCAGCAGCGCCAGCTCGGCCGGACGAGCGACATGGTCCGCTCCGTCGAGGACCTGATCGTCCACATCACGGAAGCGATGACGCTGCTCCCGGGCGACGTGATCCTCACGGGAACCCCCGCAGGGGTGGGCCCCCTGCACGTCGGCGACGAGGTCGCCGTCACCATCGAAGGCATCGGCACTCTCACCAACAAGGTGATCAAGCGTGGTTAACGCACCAGTCCGCGTACGTTTCTGTCCCTCCCCCACCGGCAACCCCCACGTGGGCCTGGTCCGGACAGCCCTCTTCAACTGGGCCTTCGCCCGGCACCACCAGGGCACCCTGGTCTTCCGTATCGAGGACACCGACGCGGCCCGCGACTCCGAGGAGTCCTACACGCAGCTGCTCGAATCGATGCGCTGGCTCGGACTCGACTGGGACGAGGGCCCCGAGACCGGCGGCCCGCACGCCCCGTACCGCCAGTCGCAGCGGATGGACCTCTACAAGGACGTCGCGGGGAAGCTCCTGGCCGCCGGGCACGCGTACCACTGCTACTGCACCACGGAGGAGCTCGACACCCGCCGTGACGCCGCCCGCGCGGCCGGCAGGCCGTCGGGCTACGACGGCCACTGCCGCGACCTGAGCGACGAGCGGAAGGCGGCGTACGAGGCCGAGGGCCGTACCTCGATCGTCCGCTTCCGGATGCCCGACGAGGCGATCACCTTCACCGACCTGGTCCGCGGTGACATCACCGTCCAGCCGGAGAACGTCCCGGACTACGGGATCGTCCGTGCCAACGGCGCTCCTCTCTACACGCTCGTCAACCCGGTCGACGACGCGCTGATGGAGATCACCCACGTCCTGCGCGGCGAGGACCTGCTCTCCTCCACCCCGCGCCAGATCGCTCTCTACCGGGCGCTGATCGAGCTGGGCGTCGCCAAGGACACCCCCGCCTTCGGCCACCTCCCGTACGTGATGGGGGAGGGCAACAAGAAGCTGTCCAAGCGCGACCCGCAGGCCTCGCTCAACCTCTACCGGGAGCGCGGCTTCCTGCCCGAGGGGCTGATCAACTACCTCTCGCTGCTCGGTTGGTCGATCGCCGAGGACCGCGACATCTTCGGCCGCGACGAGCTGGTGGCCGCGTTCGACATCGCCGACGTCAACGCCAACCCGGCGCGCTTCGACCTGAAGAAGGCCGAGCACATCAACGCCGAGCACCTGCGCATGCTCGACGTGAAGACCTTCACCGAGGCCTGCGGCCCCTGGCTGAAGGCCCCCTTCGCCCCGTGGCCGCCCGAGGCCTTCGACGCGGAGCAGTTCGCGGAGATCGCCCCCCACGCCCAGACCCGTGTGACGGTGCTCTCGGACATCACCGCCAACGTCGACTTCCTCTTCCTGGACGAGCCCGTCGAGGACGAGGCGTCCTGGGCGAAGGCCATGAAGGAGGGCTCCGACGCGCTTCTCGTCACCGCCCGCGCCGAGCTGCTCGCCGCCGAGTGGAACGCCGAGGCGCTCAAGACGGCCGTCCTCACCGCCGGTGAGAAGCACGGCCTGAAGCTCGGCAAGGCGCAGGCCCCTGTCCGCGTCGCGGTCACCGGCCGCACGGTCGGTCTGCCGCTCTTCGAGTCCCTGGAGATCCTGGGCCGCGAGAAGACGATCGCCCGCATCGACGCGGCGCTGGCGAAGCTCGCCGCGTAGCTTCAGCTCCCCACGACGGGGTGGCCGCCCGAAACCGGTGCGGCCACCCCGTCGGCATGTGGCGGACGCGCCGGTAACCTGGCCGGCATGCCGATCCGAGCGGTCCTCTGGGACATCGACGACACGATCTTCGACTACTCCGGGGCCGATCGCGTCGGCATGCGCAAGCATCTGGAGGCCGAGGGGCTGCCCGCCGCGTACACCTCCCTCGAGCACGCCCTCGACGTGTGGAAGGCCGTCACGGACGTGCAGTGGGCGCGCTTCGCCGAGGGTGAGACCGACTTCCAGGGACAGCGGCGTGAGCGCGTACGGGCCTTCCTCGGACGGTGGCTGAGCGACGCCGACGCCGACGAGTGGTTCGGCCGGCACGCCACCCACTACGAGGCCGCCTGGGCGCTCTTCCCCGACACCCTGCCCGTCCTGGACCGGCTGGCGGACGGGTACCGCCACGCCGTCCTGTCGAACTCCAGCATCCACAACCAGGACCGCAAGCTGCGCGCCCTCGGGGTGCGGGACCGCTTCGAGGCCGTGGTCTGCGCGGTCGAGCTCGGCGTCTCCAAGCCGGACGCGGGAGCGTTCCACGCCGCCTGTGAGGTGCTGGAGCTGCATCCGCGCGAGGTGGCCTACGTGGGGAACGAACCCGACATCGACGCGGGCGGCGCGGTGGCCGCCGGGCTGACGGGCATCTGGCTGGACCGCGAAGGGCGGGGCGGGCGCCCGGAGCTCATGCGGATCACGGGACTGGATGAGCTTCCCGGGTTGCTGGCCGGCCATACCCGTTTTGGAGCGCCGGACACCTTCAGGTAATGTTCTTCCTGCGCCGCCCGAGCGGGCCGAAAGATCCGGCCGGGAAGCGCAGACAGAAACAAAGCCCCCAGGGGTTGCGTTTCAGTGGGCTATGGTGTAATTGGCAACACTACGGTTTCTGGTACCGTCATTCTAGGTTCGAGTCCTGGTAGCCCAGCGCAAGACCGAAGTAACAAGCCCCCGTTGTGTAGCGGCCTAGCACGCTGCCCTCTCACGGCAGTAGCGCCGGTTCGAATCCGGTCGGGGGTACAGATCCTTCCCGCGAGAACATCTGGGTCGCACCCACGTTCTTGATGCAGGATCGCTAGGGCCCCCGTTGTGTAGCGGCCTAGCACGCTGCCCTCTCACGGCAGTAGCGCCGGTTCGAATCCGGTCGGGGGTACTTGTCACACCATGGGCTATGGTGTAATTGGCAACACTACGGTTTCTGGTACCGTCATTCTAGGTTCGAGTCCTGGTAGCCCAGCGCAAGTCAGCAGTAACCACGCCCCCGTTGTGTAGCGGCCTAGCACGCTGCCCTCTCACGGCAGTAGCGCCGGTTCGAATCCGGTCGGGGGTACAACACGGCAGTACGGAAAGGCCCTCCACCTCGGTGGGGGGCCTTTCGCGTGCGCTCCCCGGAGCCGGAGGCGCCCCGCGTCCGCCGCCACCCGCTCGGCCCCCGTGGGGAGTTGCTCGGGCGGGTCCGCTGCCGTACGGCCGACACCCGGGCGGAGCAGGCCTGTTGCGTGCATCACGTCACGCCCGCGGGGCCGGCGGAGGTGTACGAGGGTGGCCGGTGGGGCGCCCGGTGGGCGCTGCGCGGGGGAGAGTTCACCGTGGTCCGGGACGTGGTCCGGGGGAGTGGGCACCGGAGGGTCCGGGAGCGGAGGCCTGGAGAAGGGGGCCGCCACGGCGCTGGGGCGGCCTCAGGGGAGGGAGGGTGAGGAGGTGGCGGGCCGGCGGGAGGGCCGCCGCAGGGCTCAGCCCGTGCGACGCAGGGCCTCGCTCAGTCGCGCGGCCGAGTCGATGATGGCCTGCGCGTGCATCCGGCCCGGGTGGCGGGTGAGGCGCTCGATGGGGCCGGAGACGGACACCGCGGCGACCACCCGGTTCGACGGCCCGCGGACCGGGGCCGAGACCGACGCCACGCCCGGCTCACGCTCGCCGATCGACTGGGCCCAGCCCCGTCGCCGTACGCCCGACAGGGCGGTCGCCGTGAAGCGGGCCCCCTGCAGGCCCCGGTGCAGGCGCTCCGGCTCCTCCCAGGCCATCAGGATCTGCGCGGAGGAACCCGCCTTCATGGTGAGGGTGGAGCCGACCGGCACGGTGTCCCGCAGTCCGGACAGCCGCTCCGCCGCCGCCACGCAGATGCGCATGTCGCCCTGCCTGCGGTAGAGCTGTGCGCTCTCGCCGGTGATGTCACGCAGGTGTGTGAGTACGGGTCCGGCCGTCGCCAGGAGGCGGTCCTCGCCGGCCGCGGCCGCGAGCTCCGCCAGCCGGGGGCCGAGAATGAAACGGCCCTGCATGTCCCTCGCCACCATGCGGTGGTGTTCGAGTGCCACGGCCAGTCGGTGTGCCGTGGGCCGTGCGAGCCCTGTCGCCGCGACCAGCCCGGCGAGGGTGGCCGGACCGGACTCCAGGGCGCTCAATACCAGAGCTGCCTTGTCGAGAACGCCGACGCCGCTAGAGTTGTCCATACGACGATACTCCCGTCTCACTCTGTGAAACGCAAGTTCAATTTTCTCCGGAAGTTGCGAACCTGTACGAGCGGCCTTACAACGGCCCGCAGCCACCGCCCCGCTCGGGGGTCCGGACGGCGGCACCCGAATCTCTAGTTGGGCCGGTGAAGACGCCGGCCGGAGGGAAAGCGATGGGTAGGACACTCGCGGAGAAGGTCTGGGACGACCACGTCGTCCGGCGCGCCGATGGCGAGCCCGACCTCCTCTTCATCGATCTGCACCTGCTGCACGAGGTGACCAGCCCGCAGGCCTTCGACGGTCTGCGCCAGGCCGGCCGGCCGGTGCGGCGTCTCGACCTCACCATCGCCACCGAGGACCACAACACCCCGACCCTCGACATCGACAAGCCGATCGCCGACCCGGTCTCCCGCGCCCAGCTGGAGACCCTGCGCAAGAACTGCGCGGACTTCGGTGTCCGGCTGCACCCGCTGGGTGACGTCGAGCAGGGCGTCGTGCACGTGGTCGGCCCGCAGCTCGGCCTGACCCAGCCCGGCACCACCGTGGTCTGCGGCGACTCGCACACCTCCACCCACGGAGCCTTCGGGGCGCTGGCCTTCGGCATCGGCACCAGCCAGGTCGAGCACGTCCTGGCCACCCAGACGCTTCCGCTGGCCCGCCCGAAGACCATGGCGATCACCGTCGAGGGCGAACTCCCCGACAGCGTCACGGCCAAGGACCTCATCCTGGCCATCATCGCCCGGATCGGCACCGGCGGCGGCCAGGGCTACATCCTCGAATACCGCGGCCCCGCCATCGAGAAGCTCTCGATGGAAGCCCGGATGACCATCTGCAACATGTCGATCGAGGCCGGCGCCCGCGCGGGCATGATCGCCCCCGACGAGACCACCTTCGACTACCTGCGGGGCCGCGACCACGCGCCCCGGGGTGCGGAGTGGGACACCGCGGTGGAGTACTGGAAGACGCTGCGCACCGACGACGACGCCGTCTTCGACGCCGAGGTCGTCATCGACGGCACCGCGCTCGCGCCGTTCGTCACCTGGGGCACCAACCCCGGCCAGGGCGCGCCCCTGTCGGCCGACGTCCCCGACCCCGCTTCGTACGAAGACGCCTCGGAGCGCCACGCGGCCGAAAAGGCCCTGGAGTACATGGGGTTGACCGCCGGCCAGCCGCTGCGCGAGATCAGCGTCGACACGGTCTTCGTAGGCTCCTGCACCAACGGGCGCATCGAGGACCTGCGCAACGCCGCCTCGATCCTCGACGGGCGCAAAGTCGCCGACGGCGTACGGATGCTGGTCGTGCCCGGCTCCGTCCGGGTCGCCCTCCAGGCCGTCGAGGAGGGTCTGGACAAGGTCTTCACCGCCGCCGGCGCCGAATGGCGGCACGCGGGCTGCTCGATGTGCCTCGGCATGAACCCCGACCAGCTGGCCCCCGGTGAGCGCTCCGCCTCCACCTCGAACCGGAACTTCGAGGGCAGGCAGGGCAAGGGCGGCCGCACGCACCTGGTGTCCCCGCAGGTCGCCGCCGCCACCGCCGTGCTGGGCCATCTGGCCTCGCCCGCCGATCTGTCCGACGCCCGTACGCCCGCCGGAGTCTGAGAGCCATGGAAGCATTCACCGCACACACCGGCCGGGCCGTCCCGCTGCGCCGCAGCAACGTCGACACCGACCAGATCATCCCCGCGCACTGGCTGAAGAAGGTCACCCGCGACGGCTTCGAGGACGGGCTCTTCGAGGCCTGGCGCAAGGACGAGGACTTCGTCCTCAACCGCCCCGAGCGCGAGGGTGCCTCCGTCCTGGTGGCCGGTCCCGACTTCGGTACGGGCTCCTCGCGTGAGCACGCGGTCTGGGCCCTGCAGAACTACGGCTTCAAGGCCGTCATCTCCTCCCGCTTCGCCGACATCTTCCGTGGCAACTCCCTGAAGAACGGTCTGTTGACCGTCGTCCTCGGCCAGGACGTCGTCGACAGGCTCTGGGAGCTGACGGAGGCCGACCCGACCGCGGAGGTCACCGTCGACCTGGAGAAGCGCCAGGTCCTCGCCGACGGGATCACGGCCGACTTCGAGCTCGACGAGAACGCCCGCTGGCGACTGCTGAACGGGCTCGACGACATCAGCCTCACCCTTCAGAACGAAGCGGACATTGCGACTTACGAGGCGGCCAGGCCGTCCCACAAGCCGCGCACGATTGACGCCTGAGCAGCGCTTTTCCCGGACTGCGCCCCCTGCCGGAAGGCAGGGGGCGCAGTCGCTTGTTGAGACCCCCTCGGGCGACAACTCGCCCCAGATGGCACAATCGGTGCATGGAACGCGACAGCCAACTCGAGCTCTATGGCCGAGTCGCCGACCGATTGAAAGAAGCGCACGCAAAGGTGCGCGCACTGCAAGTCCCGGAGGGCGTACGGATGGCGCTGTCCCGGAAGCTGCTGGTCGTCACGGCCGCGGCTAAGCACGATCTCCCAGGCGCGGCAAAGCGTCTGGACCGGTTGATGAAGGACCTCGATGAGGGCCGATTCCCCGAAGGTGACTGACTCTGTGGACGGCGCAGCGGTCGACTTCGTTGCGGCACTAGGGTGATTAGCCCGTTTCGTGTTTGATTTGCGGTATATATCTGCCTAACGTGCGAAAAAGCCTGAACAGTTTCGTTCCGGCAATGTCTCCGAAGGGGAAGACGTGAACAAGGCGCAGCTCGTAGAAGCGATTGCCGACAAGGTCGGCGGCCGCCAGCAGGCCGCAGACGCGGTCGACGTGGTACTCGACGCGATCGTCCGAGCGGTCGTCGCGGGGGACCGTGTCTCGGTCACCGGCTTCGGCTCGTTCGAGAAGGTCGACCGCCCCGCCCGGTACGCCCGCAACCCGCAGACGGGCGAGCGCGTACGGGTCAAGAAGACCTCCGTGCCCCGCTTCCGCGCGGGGCAGGGCTTCAAGGACCTGGTGAGCGGCTCCAAGAAGCTCCCCAAGAACGACGTGGCCGTGAAGAAGGCACCCAAGGGCAGCCTCTCGGGCGGTTCTTCCACCCGCACCACGGCCAAGGCGGCAGCGAAGAAGGCCACCGCCAAGAAGGCCACGGCGCGCAAGACCACGGCGGCCGCGAAGAAGACGGCACCGGCGAAGACCACCGCCAAGAAGACCACCTCGACGGCCAAGAAGACCGCGCCCGCGGCGACGAAGGCGACCCCCGCCAAGAAGGCGACGGCGACGAAGAAGACCGCCGCGGCCAAGACGGCGCCCGCCAAGAAGGCCACGGCGAAGAAGGCGCCCGCGAAGAAGACCACGGCACGCAAGACCACAGCCAAGAAGGTCACCGCACGCAAGAAGTGAGACCGGGCACCGCTCGTTCCTCATACGCGCCGGGCCGGGCTCCCCTCGGGGAGCCCGGCCCGCGGGCTGTCCGGGGGCCGCTCAGAGCGTCTGCAGCGTCACCAGGGTGATGCGCGTCGACGCGCCCTCACCCTCGGTCTCGATCCTCACCCGCTGGCCCGGGCGCAGGAGCAGCAGCCCTCCCGCGTCGAACGCGGACGCGTCGAAGTCCACCGGGGTGCCGTCGTCGAGAAGCACACTGCCGGTGCGGGTCTCGGAGTCGTACGTGAACGAGGTCGCCTGCATGAGCGGCAGCCTATCCGTCCGCCACGGGCACCACCGGGGACGCCAGCCCGGCGGTGAACCGACCCACTCCCAGCGCCAGCGCGGCCTCCAGGTCGTCCCCGGTGTCCACGTCCCTGCGGACCGAGTCGAGACGCGGCAGCGCGACCTCCACCGCCCCCGAGGCCAGATGGCGCGCACGCGACGCCCCGCCGAACGCCGGACGCAATTCCACCCCTGAGGCAGCGGAAAGAAATGTGGTGCCGATTCCCTGGGCGTCGGCGACAAATGCGCGGGGGAATTCGGCGGAGAATTCGAGCACCCGCGCCAATTCGTCGGGGCGCAGCGCGGGAAGATCCGCGTTGAGCACGGCCACGGCCGCGTCCCCGCGCCGCCCGCGCACCCATCGCGCGCCGTGCTCCAGTGCCGCGTTGAGCCCGGCCGCCGGGGTGTCGGCCACCGTGCGGGCGCCGAGGGCGGCGAGCGCCGCCCCGGCCACCGGGTCGTCCGTGACGACCACCACATCACCCACCGCGCGGCAGGACAGCGCGGCCGACACGGTGTCCCGCGCGAACGCCAGGGCGAGGCGTGGACGCAGCTCCCCGCCCACCGCCCGGCCGAGCCTGCTCTTCGCCCGTGCGAGCGGTTTCAGCGGGACGACCAGGGACCAGGGCCCGGTCGGGTCGGTGTTCGTGGCGATCTCCCCCTCCGTACGCATCAGCCCATATTCTCGCGTGCCGGTACGACAACCCGGAGGTCCGCCCCCACGGGTGAGGCGTACGGTGTTCTCCACACAGCAGGGGCCCGGGGCACGACAGCACCGCCGCGAGCCGCGCAGCAGCCCAGTTCCTAGAGGAAGGCGTCCGAGTGTCCCGCCGCAGAATCGGCTTCTGGTACCGCCTGGCGGCGGTCATCGCGAAACCGCCCCTGGTGGTTCTGTTCAAGCGGGACTGGCGGGGAATGGAGCACATTCCGGCCGATGGCGGATTCATCACCGCGGTCAACCACAACTCCTATCTGGACCCGCTGTCGTACGGGCATTTCCAGTACAACACCGGACGCGTGCCGCGGCTCCTGGCCAAGGCCGGACTGTTCAGGACGCCTTTCGTCGGAATGATCCTGCGCGGCACCGGCCAGATCCCCGTCTACCGCGAGACGACCAACGCCCTCGACGCCTTCCGCGCCGCGGTCGACGCCATCGAGCGGGGCGAGTGCGTCGCCTTCTACCCGGAGGGCACGCTCACCCGCGACCCCGACATGTGGCCGATGGCAGGCAAGACCGGCGCCGCCCGGGTCGCGCTGATGACGAAGGCCCCGGTCATCCCCGTCGCGCAGTGGGGCGCCAACCTCGCGATGCCTCCGTACGCCAAGGAGAACAAGCTCCAGCTGTTCCCGCGCAAGACCCTCCGGGTCCAGGCCGGACCGCCGGTCGACCTCTCCCGCTACTACGGCCTGGAACCGACGCCGGACGTCCTGCGCCAGGCGACCGAGACCATCATGGCCGCGATCACGGCCCAGCTCGAGGACGTGCGGGGCGAGAAGGCACCGGCCGAGCTCTACGATCACCGCAAGGCCCGTGCCGAACAGCGGCGCAAGGCAGAGGGAAAGGGATCGACGTGACGCACCCCGCGAAGGCGGCCGTCTTCGGAACCGGCTCATGGGGTACGGCCTTCGCCATGGTCCTCGCCGACGCCGGCTGCGAGGTGACCCTGTGGGGCCGTCGCGCCGAGGTCGCCGAGGCCGTCAACACGACCCGTACCAACCCCGGCTACCTGCCGGGCGTCGAGCTGCCCGCCTCGGTCCGGGCCACGACCGATCCCGCCGAGGCGCTGCGCGGCGCCGACTTCGCCGTCCTCGTCGTGCCGTCGCAGACCCTGCGCGCCAACCTCGCCGACTGGGCCCGGCACGTGGAGCCCGGCACCGTGCTCGTCTCCCTGATGAAGGGCGTCGAACTCGGCACCGCCAAGCGGATGAGCGAGGTCATCGCGGACGTCACCGAGGTCACCCCGGACCGGATCGCCGTCATCACCGGACCCAACCTCGCCAAGGAGATCGCCGAACGCCGCCCCGCGGCCGCCGTCGTCGCCTGCTCGGACGAGGACGTCGCCCGGCGCCTCCAGACCGCCTGCCACACCCCGTACTTCCGGCCGTACACCAACACCGACGTGGTCGGCTGCGAGCTCGGCGGCGCCGTGAAGAACGTCATCGGCCTCGCCGTGGGCATCGCCGACGGCATGGGTCTCGGCGACAACGCCAAGGGCTCCCTCATCACCCGCGGTCTCGCCGAGACGACACGGCTGGGACTCGCCATGGGTGCCGACCCGCTGACCTTCTCCGGGCTGGCCGGACTCGGCGACCTGGTGGCGACGTGCTCCTCACCGCTCTCGCGGAACCACACCTTCGGCACCAACCTCGGGCGCGGGATGACGCTCCAGGAGACCGTCGCCGTCACGAGCCAGACCGCCGAGGGCGTCAAGTCCTGCGAATCGGTGCTCGATCTGGCGCGCAGGCACGACGTCGACATGCCGATCACCGAGACGGTTGTCGGCATCGTCCACGAGGGCAAGCCGCCGGTCGTCGCCTTGAAGGAACTGATGTCGCGCAGCGCCAAGCCCGAGCGACGCTGACTCGAGCCCTACCAGCAGGTACGCTCGTCGCGATATGAGCAGCCAGAACCTCCCCCAGAGCACCGAGAGCCCCCTGAGCTCCGAGCAGAGCTCCCAGCCGGGCCGCAAGCCGCGTGTGGCCGTCGTGTTCGGCGGCCGGAGCTCCGAACACGGCATCTCGGTCGTCACGGCCGGTGCCATCATGAGCGCCATCGACCGGACCAAGTACGACGTCCTGCCGATCGGCATCACCAGGGACGGACGTTGGGCCCTCACGTCCGACGACCCGGCCCGCATGGCCATCACGGACCGGCGGGTGCCCGACGTGGACCAGCTGGCCGACTCGGCCCGGGGCGCCGTGACACTCTCCGTCGACCCCGGCAACCGTGACGTCGTCGTGAGCGAACCCGGCTCGGTGCCCACGGTCCTGGGCGAGGTCGACGTCGTCTTCCCCATGCTGCACGGTCCCTACGGCGAGGACGGCACGCTCCAGGGGCTTCTGGAACTCTCCGGCGTTCCCTATGTCGGCGCCGGTGTCCTGTCCTCGGCCGTCGGCCAGGACAAGGAGTACATGAAGCGGGTGTTCACCTCCTTCGGGCTGCCGGTCGGCCCGTACGAGGTCGTCCGCCCCCGGGAGTGGGAGTCGGACCGCCCCGCCGCCCGCAAGCGCATCATGGAGTTCGCCGCCGAGCACGGCTGGCCGCTCTTCGTGAAGCCCGCCCGCGGCGGCTCCTCCATGGGCATCACCAAGGTCGACGACGCCGCGGGGCTCGACGAGGCCGTCGAGGAGGCCCGCCGGCACGACCCCAAGTTCATCGTGGAGTCCCTGCTGCGCGGCCGGGAGATCGAGTGCGGCGTGCTGGAGTTCGAGGACGGACCGCGCGCCAGCGTGCCCGCCGAGATCCCGCCCGTCACCGCGCACGACTTCTACGACTTCGAGGCCAAGTACATCGACTCGGCGGCCGGCCTCGTGCCCGCACCCCTCACCGACGAGCAGACCGCGGAGGTGCGGCGGCTCGCGGTCGAGGCCTTCGAGGCGGCTTCCTGCGAGGGGCTGGTACGCGCCGACTTCTTCCTCACCGAGGACGGCACGTTCGTCATCAACGAGATCAACACGATGCCGGGCTTCACCCCGATCTCCATGTTCCCCCGCATGTGGCAGGCGAGCGGCGTGGAGTACCCGGAGCTGGTCGACCGGCTGATCACGTCCGCGCTGAACCGCTCCACCGGCCTGCGCTGACCTCCGAGGGCTGTCCCGTGCGCGGGGCAGCCCTCAGAGGCTTTCCGGGACCGTCTTCCTCACGGCCGCCGCGAACGCGGACAGCGGGGTGGCGTCGTGGGCGTACTCCGTCCCGAGCGTCACCTCCACGTACGCCTTGCGGTACGTGGTGGTGAACCGCGGGCCGGCGTCATCACGCTGCTCCAGCAGCCAGTTGACACCGTCCGCGTCGACGGCGTCGGACTGGGAATCGTCCATCCTCGCGGGCCGGGTGACGCCGCAGCGCAGTACGATCGCCCCGTCCCCCCAGCCGGCGGTCAGGTCCGAATCCGGTGACGGGTCGCTCCGTTCCAGACCGACGACGTCCTCCGGCAGCGCGTTGTGCAGCTTCGCGCAGTACCCGGCGGCCTCCGGCGACGGCGAGGGAACCGCCACCGAGGGCTGGTCGCCGCCGACGGAACAGCCGGCCGAGACCAGCACGAACAGGGCGGCGGACGGGGCGAGGACACGGGAGCGGCGGGACCGGCGGCGGGTGTGGGTCACCGGACCAGCGTAGACAGGGGTCAGAGGTGGACGACCGGGCAGGTCAGGGTACGCGTGATGCCGTCCACCTGCTGGACCTTGGCGACCACCATCCGGCCGAGCGCGTCGACCGTGTCGGCCTGTGCGCGCACGATCACGTCGTAGGGGCCTGTGACGTCCTCTGCCTGGATCACTCCCGGAAGCTTTGCGATGGTCTCGGCGACGGTCGACGCCTTGCCCACCTCGGTCTGGATGAGGATGTACGCCTGTACCACGGAACCTCCAGGGCGGCCACGAGGATCATGTGGGGGAAAGGGACGCCACGTTATCGCGTCGCCCCGCGCCACGGGGAGACCTACGGGCCGGTTCACGCCCAGAGCGCGGCGCGGGCACCACACAGGTTGACGTGTCTCTCGACGGTACCGACAGCAGTGGGGGCTCGCGACCGCAAGCCCACCGGTGCGGTAGGGGGACAGTGACACCGGCACGTCCCGGGGCCACCGGCTCCCGTGGGCCGTCCGCCCACGGTCCGGACCTCCGGCCGCTGAAGCAGCCCGGACAGGTGTCCGGTGCGAGAGATGAGAGGTGAGACTCGGTGAAGGGAACCGTGGGCGAGTTGGGGGAGTTCGGGCTCATCAGAGAGCTCACCTCCCGGCTCACCACCACTCCGGCGGTACGGCTGGGGCCCGGCGACGACGCCGCGGTCGTGGCCGCTCCCGACCGCAGGGTCGTGGCCAGTACGGACATCCTGCTGGAAGGGCGGCACTTCCGCCGCGACTGGTCGACGGCGTACGACGTCGGCCGCAAGGCCGCCGCCCAGAACCTCGCCGACATCGCGGCCATGGGCGCCGTGCCCACCGCGCTGCTGCTCGGCCTGGTCGTGCCGGCCGACCTGCCGGTCACCTGGGCCACCGAGCTGATGGACGGGCTGCGGGACGAATGCCAGGTCGCCGGTGCGGCCGTGGTCGGCGGCGACGTCGTCGGCGGCGACACCATCACCGTCTCGATCACCGCGCTCGGTGACCTGCGCAACCACGAACCCGTCACCCGGGCCGGCGCCCGGCCCGGTGACGTCGTGGCCGTCACCGGCTGGCTCGGCTGGTCCGCCGCCGGATTCGCCGTCCTCTCGCGGGGGTTCCGCTCCCCGCGCGCGTTCGTCGAGGCACACCGGCGCCCCGAACCGCCCTACCACGCGGGCCCCGCGGCGGCCGGGCTGGGCGCCACCGCCATGACCGACGTCAGCGACGGCCTCGTCGCGGACCTGGGCCACATCGCCGAGGCCAGCAAGGTCCGCATCGACCTGCGCTCCGGGCTCATCGACATCCCCTCGCAGATGTCCGACATCGGGCAGGCCGTCGGGGTCGACCCGCTGCAGTGGGTGCTCACCGGGGGAGAGGACCACGCGATCGTGGCGACGTTCCCCTCCGACGTGAAGCTCCCCGCCCGCTGGAGGGTCATCGGAGAGGTCCTCAACCCGTCCGCGCTGCCCCAGGTCACCGTCGACGGGGCGCCCTGGACGAGCAAGGGCGGCTGGGACCATTTCGGATCCATCGAGGACGCCTAGGACGTACCGGGGAGGTCCCGTCCGCCCTGCGGGCGGACGGCGCCACTTCCCCGGCACGCCCTAGTAGATTCCGGGGCATGAGCACAACTGCCCCGATACCGCCCCGTGTCCTCACCGTCGCCGGATCAGACTCCGGCGGCGGTGCGGGCATCCAGGCCGACCTCAAGACGATGCTGGCCCTCGGTACCCACGGAATGAGCGTGGTGACCGCGGTGACCGCCCAGAACTCGTTGGGCGTGCAGGGCGCCTGGGAGCTGCCGGCCGAGGCCGTGCGAGCCCAGTACCGCAGCGTCGTCGACGACATCGGCGTCCAGGCGGTGAAGACCGGCATGCTGTCCTCGGCCGCCCTCGTCGACACCGTCGCGGAGCTCCTCGCGGGGACCGGTGCGCCCGTCGTCGTCGACCCCGTCGGGGTCTCCAAGCACGGGGACGCGCTGCTGGCCGCCGAAGCGCTCGACTCCGTACGCACCAGGCTGCTGCCCGTGGCCACCGTCGCCACCCCGAATCTCGACGAGGTGACCCAGCTCACCGGCGTCACCGTCACCGACGAACCGGGGATGCGCCGGGCCGCCGCGGAGATCCTCGCGTACGGCCCGCGCTGGGTGGTGATCAAGGGCGGTCACCTGCCCGGCGAGGCCGTGGACCTGCTGACGGACGGCAGCGAGGAGCACTGGCTGCGCGCCCCGAGGCTCGACAACCGGCACACCCACGGCACGGGCTGCACCCTCGCGTCGGCCATCGCGTGCGGACTCGCCCGAGGCCAGGACGTCCCGGCCGCCGTGCGGGGCGCGAAGGAGTACGTCACCGGCGCGATCCGGGCCGGCTTCGCGCTGGGAGGCGGCATCGGCCCCGTCGACCACGGCTGGACGGCACGGTCCGCCTCCTGAACCACAGCAAAAAGCCGGTCCACCGAGGTGGACCGGCTTTTTGGGCAACCGGAAGGCTGCGCTACGACGGGGACGTCAGCGCGCGACCTTGCCGGCCTTGATGCACGAGGTGCAGACGTTGAGCCGCTTCGGCGTCCGACCGACCACGGCACGCACGCGCTGGATGTTGGGATTCCAGCGACGGGACGTACGGCGGTGCGAGTGCGAAATGCTGTTGCCGAAGCTCGGCCCCTTGCCGCAAACGTCGCAGTTGGCAGCCACGGGTCACTCCAAAGACTTCAGATGCACTTACAGTGAATTCCGGCGCGCCGGAATCATTGCTGAAGTGGCGGCACCGGAGGGATTGGCCCGGCTTTCGTCGGGCAACCGAAGCAGCATACAACGCCTGCTCCGGAGATACGAAACTACCACGGCTGCCCGAGGGCTCCGCCCCGCACCTGTGCCCGAGGGGCCCGCGCACGACGGCTACCCTGCGGTGCAGCCAGCCCCCCACGGCCGTCCCAAGGAGGACCAACGGTGCCGCAGTCCCCCGACGATCTTGACGCCGTCGCGGTGCGCACCTGGTGCTCACTCGCCCTGGAGGCCCTCGGCCGGGAACGTACGGCCATCGACGCCATCAACGTCTATCCCGTCGCCGACGGGGACACCGGCACCAACCTGTACCTGACCGTCGAGTCGGCCGCCGCGGCCGTCGAAGCCGTCTTCGCCGCCCATGAGACCGGTACCACCGTGCCCGCGCCCGCCGACGCCGTACGGGCCATGGCACACGGCGCGCTGATCGGCGCCCGGGGGAACTCCGGGACCATCCTGGCCCAGCTGCTGCGGGGCATGGCCTCGGTGCTGGCCGAGTCGGGCGACGCGCATCACCTGCGGGCCGCGCTGACGGAGGCCGCCGACGCGGCACGGCTGGCCGTCGCCCATCCCGTCGAGGGCACGGTGCTCACCGTCGCGGCTGCGGCGGCCGACGCCGCCCGGGCCACGGACGGGAGCACGGGGCTCAAGGACGTGGTCGAGGCGGCGTACGAAGGGGCGCGCGCCGCCCTGGCGGCCACCCCCGGCCAGCTCGCCGTCCTCGGGCGCGCGGGCGTCGTGGACGCGGGCGGCCAGGGCCTGGTGACGGTGCTGGGCGCACTGCTGGAAGCGGTCGGCGGGCGGGCGCGGGCACACGCCGTCCGGCCCGCCCCCGAGGTCCTGCCCCTCACCGGCGACTGCGGGGACGCGGATCCGGACGGCGGCCCTGCCTTCGAGGTCATCTACCTGCTGGAGGCGCCCGACGAGGCCGTCGCCCGGCTGCGGAGCCGGCTGGACGCCCTGGGGGAGTCGCTCGTCGTGGTCGGCGGTGACGGGCTGTGGAACGTCCACGTCCACGCCGACGACGCCGGGGCGGCCGTCGAGGCCGGGGTCGAGGCGGGCCGGCCCTACCGGATCCGCATCACCCACTTCGCCGCCGACCGGATCCGCGCCCACCGGGACCCCGTCCAGCGCGCGGTCGTCGTGGTCGTCCCCGGCGACGGACTCTCCGCCCTGTGCGCCGAGGCCGGGGCGACGACCGTGCTGGCGCGCCCCGGCGAGCCGCCCGCCAGCGGCGAACTGGTCGACGCCATCCGGCGGGCCCACGCCCGCGAGGTGGTGCTGCTGCCCAACGACGCGCAACTGCGCCACACCGCCGCCGCGGCCGCCGAACAGGCCAGGACCGAAGGCATCCGGGTCGCGCTGGTCCCCACCCGCGCCGCCGTCCAGGGCATCGCCGCGCTCGCCGTCCACGAGGCCGGCCGCAGCTTCGACGAGGACGTCGTCGCGATGACCTCGGCGGCCGGAGCCACCCGGTACGCCGAACTGGCCGTCGCCGAGAGGCAGTCGTGGACCATGGCCGGCATCTGCCAGGCCGGCGACATCCTCGGCATGATCGACGGGGACGTCGCCGTCATCGGCGGGGACGTCCCCGGAACGGCCCGCACGGTCCTCGACCGGATGCTGTCGGCCGGCGGCGAACTCGTCACCCTCGTCCTGGGCGAGGACGTCCCCGACTCGCTGGCCGACGAGCTGAGCGCACACGTCAGGGAGGGGTACCTCGCCGTCGACACGGTCGTCTACCGGGGCGGCCACCAGGCGGCGCCCCTGCTGATCGGCGTCGAGTGACACGTCGGCCGGTGCCGCGCGGCAGGACATCTGTCAGTGGCGTGGTGTGCAATGGACCGCGTGTCCGCTTTCGATGAACCCCTCAAGAAGCTGCTCGGCGGAGCCACCGCGAAGGTGATGGCCGAACACCTCGACCTGCACACGGTCGGTGATCTGCTGCACCACTACCCGCGGCGCTACGAGGAGCGGGGCCGTCTCACGTCGCTCACCGAGCTCCCGCTGGACGAGCACGTGACGGTCGTCGCACAGGTCGCCGACGCGCGGATCATGATGTTCAACAACGGTCGCGGCAAACGGCTGGAGGTCACCCTCACCGACGGGAGCGGCAGGCTCCAGCTGGTCTTCTTCGGTCACGGCGTCCACAAGCCACACAAGGAACTGCTCCCCGGCCGGCGGGCGATGTTCGCGGGCAAGGTCTCCCTCTTCAACAGGAAGATGCAGCTGGCACACCCCACGTACCAGCTCCTCGACGCGGAGGACAGCGACGGGACGGCCGATGTGACCGAGGCCGTCGACGCCTTCGCGGGGCAGCTGCTGCCGATCTACGCCGCCTGCAAGCAGCTCGACTCCTGGCGGATCGCCAAGGCCGTCGACATCGTCCTGCCCAGTGCGCGGGAGGCGGTCGACCCGCTTCCCCCGGCGCTGCGCGAAGGGCGGGGGTTCGTCCCCCTCCCCGAAGCGCTGCTGAGGATCCACCGCCCGCACACCAAGGCGGACATCGCGGCCGCCCGGGACCGGCTGCGCTGGGACGAGGCCTTCGTCCTGCAGGTCGCGCTCGCCCGCCGCCGTTACGCGGACACCCAGCTCCCGGCGGTGGCCCGCGGGGCCGTCCCCGACGGGCTGCTCGACGCCTTCGACGCGACGCTTCCCTTCACCCTCACCGAGGGCCAGCAGAAGGTCACCGGGGAGATCTTCGACGCCCTGGCGACCGAACACCCCATGCACCGGCTGCTCCAGGGAGAGGTCGGGTCCGGAAAGACACTCGTCGCCCTGCGGGCCATGCTCCGGGTCGTCGACGCGGGCGGCCAGGCGGCGATGCTCGCACCCACCGAGGTGCTGGCCCAGCAGCACCACAGGTCGATCACCGGGATGATGGGCGAGCTGGCGGAGGGCGGCATGCTGGGCGGCTCCGACCGGGGCACCAAAGTGGTGCTGCTCACCGGGTCCATGGGCGTCGCGGCCCGCCGTCAGGCCCTCCTCGACCTGGTCACGGGTGAGGCCGGGATCGTCATCGGAACGCACGCGCTGATCGAGGACAAGGTGCAGTTCCACGATCTGGGCCTGGTCGTCGTCGACGAGCAGCACCGCTTCGGCGTGGAACAGCGTGACGCGCTGCGTTCCAAGGGGAAGCAGCCGCCCCACCTGCTGGTCATGACGGCCACACCCATTCCCCGTACGGTCGCCATGACCGTCTTCGGGGACCTGGAGACCTCCGTACTCGACCAGCTCCCCGCCGGCCGCTCCCCGATCGCCAGCCATGTCGTCCCCGCCAAGGACAAGCCGCACTTCCTCAGCCGCGCCTGGGAGCGCGTCCGCGAGGAGGTGGAGAACGGCCACCAGGCCTACGTCGTCTGCCCCCGCATCGGTGACGACGCCGAGGAGGCAGCCGGTAAGAAGGGGAAGACGGGGTCGAAGCAGGCCGCCTCCGAGGAGGACGCCGAGAAGCGGCCGCCGCTCGCCGTGCTGGACATCGCCGAAGAGCTGGCCAAGGGCCCGCTCGCCGGTCTGCGCGTCGAGGTCCTCCACGGCAGGATGCCCCCCGACGACAAGGACGACGTCATGCGCCGGTTCGCCGCCGGCCAGGCCGACGTCCTGGTCGCCACCACCGTCATCGAGGTGGGCGTGAACGTCCCCAACGCCACCGCGATGGTGATCATGGACGCGGACCGCTTCGGAGTGTCCCAGCTGCACCAGCTCAGAGGCCGCGTCGGGCGCGGCAGCGCCCCCGGCCTCTGCCTCCTGGTCAGCGAGGCCCACGAGGCGAGTCCCGCCCGGGCCAGGCTCTCCGCGGTGGCGGCCACCCTCGACGGTTTCGAGCTCTCCCGCATCGACCTCGAACAGCGGCGTGAGGGCGACGTCCTCGGGCAGGCGCAGTCCGGGGTCCGCTCCTCCCTGCGGGTGCTCAGCGTCATCGACGACGAGGAGGTCATCGCGGCGGCCCGCGAGGAGGCCGTACGGGTCGTCGCGGACGACCCCGGGCTCGAGCGGCTGCCTGAGCTGCGCACCGCGCTGGACGCCCTGCTCGACAAGGACCGGGAGGAGTACCTCGACAAGGGGTGACCGGGCGGATCCACGGCGACGCCATATCGTGGGGAGCACGGCGCACGTCCCGTCCGGTGCGCCGCCCGCGACCCGAGGAACAGACCATGACCCGCGTGATCGCCGGCTCGGCCGGCGGACGCCGCCTGGCCGTCCCGCCCGGCACCGGCACCCGCCCCACCTCCGACCGTGCGCGCGAGGGCATGTTCTCCACCTGGGAAGCGCTCCTGGGGACGCTCGACGGCGTCCGCGTCGCCGACCTGTACGCGGGTTCCGGCGCGGTGGGCCTGGAGGCGCTCTCGCGCGGAGCGGCCCACGCGCTGCTCGTGGAGGCCGACCCCAAGGCCGCGCGTACCGTGCGTGACAACATCCGCACCCTCGGTCTGCCCGGTGCCGAACTCCGTACGGGCAAAGCCGAACAGATCGTGACGGGCCCGGCGCCGTCCGACCCCTACGACGTGGTGTTCCTCGATCCGCCGTACGCCGTCACGGACGACGATCTTCGGGAGATCCTGCTCACACTCCGTGCTCAGGGGTGGCTCAGGGGCGACGCTCTCGTCACGGTGGAACGGAGCACAAGAGGCGGGGAATTCAACTGGCCCGAAGGATTCGAGCCGCAGCGGGCCCGTCGCTACGGCGAGGCCACGTTTTGGTACGGTCGCGCCGCCTCTACGTGCGAAGACGCACGATGACCGCACCGGAGAGCGAGGGAACCACGTTGCGCCGCGCCGTCTGTCCGGGGTCGTTCGACCCCATCACCAACGGACATCTCGACATCATCGGACGAGCGTCGAAGCTGTACGACGTCGTTCACGTCGCCGTGATGATCAACCAGTCCAAGAAGGGCCTGTTCACGATCGACGAGCGGATCGGGATGATCCGCGAGGTCACGGCGGACTTCGGCAACGTCGAGGTCGAGTCCTTCCACGGTCTGCTGGTCGACTTCTGCAAGCAGCGCGACATCCCGGCGATCGTGAAGGGCCTGCGGGCCGTCAGCGACTTCGACTACGAGCTGCAGATGGCCCAGATGAACAACGGCCTCTCGGGCGTCGAGACCCTCTTCGTGCCGACGAACCCCACCTACAGCTTCCTGTCGTCCTCCCTGGTCAAGGAGGTCGCCACCTGGGGCGGTGACGTGGCGCACCTGCTGCCGCCGACGGTCCACGAAGCCCTCGTGGAGCGTCTCGGCCGCACGTGATGCGCTGACCGCCCGTCACCAGGTGTCGGACGGGAGGCGACTGGCCTTACAGTCGTCCCGTCCGTCTCCAACAGCAGCAGAGAGTGGCGAGCACACGGTGGACGTGCAGAAGAAGCTCGACGAGATCGTCGAAACGGTGGGGAACGCCCGCTCCATGCCCATGTCGGCGTCCTGCGTGGTCAACCGGGCCGAACTGCTCGCGATGCTCGAGGAGGTCCGTGAGGCCCTTCCCGGCTCGCTCGCCCACGCCGAGGAGCTCATCGGCGGCCGTGAGCAGCTCGTCGAGCAGGCCCGGCGGGAAGCCGAGCGGATCCTCGACTCCGCCCGCGCCGAGCGCGGCTCGCTGATCTCCGGCACCGAGATCGCCCAGCGCGCGCAGGCCGAGGCCGACCGGATCCTGGCCGAGGCGCGCAGGGAGGCGGACGAGGTCCGCGGCGAGGCCGACGAGTACGTCGACAGCAAGCTGGCCAACTTCGAGGTCGTCCTCACCAAGACGATCGGTTCGGTGGACCGGGGCCGGGAGAAGCTGCTGGGCCGGAGCGCGGGCGTCGACGAGCAGGGCTACGAGGACCCCGACTTCGCCGAGGCGCCGGAGCGGAGCGCGGACCCGGAGACGCTCCGCCGACGGGCCGACGACTACGTGGACACCAAGCTCGGCGCCTTCGAGGCCGTGCTCGCCAAGACCCTGGAGGCCGTCGGCCGGGGGCGTCAGAAGCTGCACGGCCGGGTCGCCACCGACGAGCTCGGCGCGCACATGGCCGCCCAGGACGCGGCCGGCGGTCACCTGCACACCAGCGACGAGGACCACTGGGCGGGCCTGGCGGAGCTCTCCACCCCCGAACCCCGGCAGAGCACCCCGCAGCCCTCCTACGCGGAGCCCGCACAGCCGGACTACGCGCCGGCGGCCGGCTACCAGGACCCCGCACAGACCGGATTCCCGGTCCAGGGTGAGGCCGGGCCGCAGTACGCGCAGACCTACGGCTACCAGGACCAGCAGGTCCAGGACGGATACGGCTACCAGCAGCAGCCCGACCCGTACGCCGCCTACCAGCAGCAGCAGGCGTACGACCCGGACCGGCAGCAGGAGTACGGCTGGCAGCAGCAGGACCAGGCCCCCGCGCAGCAGGGCGAGAGCGCGCTCGACGAGACCAGCCTGTTCGACACGAGCATGATCGACCTGGAACAGCTGCGCCGGTACGAACAGGGCCGCTGACCGGAGCGGTCCGTACCGGATTGGGAGCTGGGCGGTACGTCCAGTATCCTGGCTCTTCGGTCGCGCGTATGTCCGCGATCCCGGCTGCCCTCTTCCCCAAGGGACAGGGGCGGCCTTCCCGAAGCCGCACCACGCACATGATCTCGAAAGCAGGAAAAGCCCTGAACGGCCACCTCGACCACCGCAGCCCTCTCGTGTTCGATACGCGCGAGCTGGGCCGGCGTCCGGGTACCCAGAAGCGGCTGACCCGCACGGCGGAAGCACCGAAGGACCTCGGCATCGACGGGGTCATCGGCGTACCGGAGAACGCGCCGGTGGCGCTGGACCTCCGCCTCGAATCAGTCATGGAAGGGGTGCTCGTCACAGGCACCGCCCGTGCGACGGCCGAGGGGGAGTGCGTAAGGTGTCTGGAGCCGCTGGCCCTCGAGGTCGAAGCGGACTTCCAGGAGTTGTTCTCGTACCCTGACGCCGATGACCGGAACCGCAGCAGGACCGCGGACCCGGTCGACGACGCCGAGGACGACGAGGACAGGTTCTTTCTCGAGGACGACTCGTTCGACCTCGAGCCTGTGCTGCGTGACGCGGTGGTGCTCGCACTGCCGCTGCAGCCGGTGTGCAAGGAGACCTGTGCCGGTCTGTGTTCCGAATGCGGAATCAGGCTGGACGAGAATCCGGACCACCACCACGATGTCGCCGACATACGTTGGGCGGCACTGCAAGGACTCGCCGAGACCGTTCAGGACGGCGAGAAGGACAACATGGGCGGCGCCGAACCGGGCGTCGACGAGAAGCAGGAGAAGTAGCCGTGGCTGTTCCGAAGCGGAAGATGTCGCGCAGCAACACGCGCCACCGCCGGTCGCAGTGGAAGGCTGCGGTCCCCACCCTGGTTTCGTGCGAGCGTTGCCAGGAGCCGAAGCTCCAGCACATTGCGTGCCCGAGCTGCGGCACCTACAACAAGCGCCAGGTCCTCGAGGTCTGAGCGGCTGGTGAGAGGCCCGATGTCTGAGTTGTCCAGCGCCAAGAAGCAGGCAGACAACGTCAACACAGCCTCGTCCCACACGCTTCTGGAAGGGCGGCTCGGGTATCACCTCGAGTCCGCCCTTCTGGTGCGTGCGCTGACCCATCGCTCGTACGCATACGAGAACGGCGGTCTGCCCACCAACGAGCGGCTCGAATTCCTCGGGGATTCGGTGCTCGGCCTGGTGGTCACGGACACGCTGTACCGCACCCACCCCGACCTGCCCGAAGGCCAGCTGGCCAAGTTGCGGGCCGCGGTGGTCAACTCGCGTGCGCTTGCGGAAGTGGGCCGCGGCCTAGAACTCGGCTCCTTCATCCGGCTCGGCCGCGGTGAAGAGGGCACGGGTGGCCGGGACAAGGCTTCCATCCTCGCCGACACCCTTGAAGCGGTGATCGGCGCCGTCTATCTCGACCAGGGCCTCAGTGCGGCCTCGGAGCTGGTGCACCGGCTCTTCGACCCGCTGATCGACAGGTCCTCCAACCTCGGAGCCGGCCTGGACTGGAAGACCAGTCTCCAGGAGCTCACCGCGAGCGAGAGCCTCGGAGTCCCCGAGTACCTCGTCACGGAGACCGGCCCGGACCACGAGAAGACCTTTACTGCTGCTGCTCGCGTCGGTGGTGTCTCGTACGGCACCGGCACCGGCCGTAGCAAGAAGGAAGCGGAGCAGCAGGCGGCGGAGTCCGCCTGGCGTGAGATCAGCGCCGCCGCGGAAGCGCGGGAGGCCGCGGCCAAGGCCGCAGCCGACGGAGGGATCGCCGACATCCCTGCCGACCCGTCGCCGCACTCGGACGCGGCTCCGGCCTGAGTCATCCGGAAACCCCCCGGCGCCCTGGCGCGCCGGGGGGTTTCCTCTGTCCCGTCACGTCTTCGAAGGAGCGCCCGCCGTGCCCGAACTGCCCGAGGTCGAAGTCGTGCGGCGGGGTCTGGAGCGCTGGACCGCCGGGCGCACCGTCGAGGACGTCGAGGTCCTCCACCCCCGCGCGGTCCGCCGGCACCTCCTGGGCGGCGCGGACTTCGCGGCCCGGCTCCGCGGCCTGCGCTTCGGCACGGCGATGCGCCGCGGCAAGTACCTCTGGATCCCCCTCGACGAGGCGGAGTCCTCGCTCCTGGGCCACCTGGGCATGAGCGGACAACTGCTGGTGCAGCCCGGGGAGGCCGCGGACGAGAAGCACCTGCGCATCAGGATCCGCTTCGACGACACGCTCGGCACCGAACTGCGCTTCGTCGACCAGCGCACCTTCGGCGGGCTGTCGTTGCACCACAACACCCCCGACGGCCTGCCGGACGTCATCGCGCACATCGCACGCGACCCCCTCGACCCGGCCTTCGACGACACGGCGTTCCATCTGGCCCTGCGCCTGCGCCGTACGACGGTCAAACGCGCGCTGCTCGACCAGTCACTGATCAGCGGCGTCGGCAACATCTACGCGGACGAGGCGCTCTGGCGCAGCCGGCTGCACTACGAGCGGCCGACCGCGACCCTGACCCGCCCCAGGACGGCGGAACTGCTCGGTCACGTCCGGGCCGTGATGCGGGAGGCCCTCGACCAGGGAGGCACCAGCTTCGACAGCCTGTACGTGAACGTGAACGGGGAGTCCGGATACTTCGACCGGTCGCTGGACGCGTACGGACGCGAGGACGAGCCCTGCCGCCGCTGCGGTACGCCGATGCGCAGGCGGCCGTGGATGAACCGGTCCAGCTACTTCTGTCCGCGCTGCCAGCGCCCGCCGCGGATCGTCTGACGTCCCGGTGTCAGGCCCGGTGTGCCGCGTCGTACCGGCTCCGGGCCTCCACGACTTCGGGCACCCGGCGGCGCGGCTCGTTGAGGCGGGCGCCGCTCCCGTGCGGCGCGCGCACAGCCTCAGGCCGCCGCCTCGGCCGGTGACGTCCGGCGTTCCGCGGGAGGGGCACTGCCGCGAGAAGACGTCGAAGGCCGAGCCGTCGTCGGCGCGCGCGGACGTCGCCGTGTCACCACGCGCTGTCCTCCGCTCACCCATGTCCACGGCTCACGCCGGTGCGCCTCCCACTCGTGGTGAGGGCCGCACCGGCGCGACGGAGGACGAGGGCGACGGATCAGAAGCCGAAGTCCTGCGTCCACCAGGGGCCGCCGGAACCGAGGTGCACGCCGACCCCGAGGGTCTTGTAATCGCAGTTGAGAATGTTCGCGCGGTGGCCGTCGCTGTTCATCCAGGCGTCCATCACGGCCTGGGCACCGGCCTGTCCGCGGGCGATGTTCTCGCCGCCGAGGCCCTGGACGCCGGCCGCCGCGGCGCGGTCCCAGGGGGTCGCCCCGTCGGGGTCGGTGTGGCCGAAGAAACCGCGTGCCGCCATGTCCTCGCTGAAGTCCTGGGCGAGCGCGGTGAGCGAGCTGCTGGTGGTCACCGGGCTGCAGCCGACCTTGGCGCGCTCCTGGTTGACCAGGGCGAGCACGGCGGCCTGGTCGGAGACGGCGGACGGACTCGCCGGGACGGCGGGCCTGCTGCTCGGGGCGGCCGACGAGGGCTTCGGAGCAGTCGGCGTCCTGGCGGCGGAGCCGGCCGACGTGCTCTTCGTCGGCCGGGGGGCCGGAGCCTTGGTCCGTTCCGGAGCCTTCGTCGTCGGCTTCGGGGCGGACGTGGACGGCTTCGTGCCCGGCTTCTTCTGGCTGGGTGTGGCCGAGGGGGACTTCGACGGTGCGGCGGAACGTCCGGCACCCCGGTCGGCCCCGGTCGAGGCGGAGGCCGGCGTGCGGCCGGTCGGCTCGGCGGAGGACTCGCCCTGGGTCAGCAGGTCGGGAGCACCGCCCGCGTGCACCTGGTCGGCCGCTCCACCGCCGCTGACGCTGTAGCTGTCACCGCCGGGCAGCAGGCCGGAGGCGACGGCGACGGCTCCGACTGCCACGGCCGCGGAGACTCCGAGAAGCCCGGCGCGCACCGGTATGCCGGCTCGCCTCCTCCGGTGCGCACTCCGGTGCACGTGCTCCGCGTCCGCCGCCTGCTGCTCAGCGGCGGGGGCCGCGCCTGCGCGTCGATGCCGTCCCATGCGCTGTGCCTTCCTCGTGCTCCGGGCGTCGTCACGACGTCACGACGTCACCGTATTCAAGATCGAACTCACCCGTTCGGGTGAGGTATTGCGAGGGGACCTTACGCCATGGCGGATCGGGGGCATGTGCTCGTCGAGCAATTGGCCGGTTAGCGTTCGGGCATGAACGAAGACGCACGACTCGTCGTATGGGTACGCGGACGAGTACAGCAAGTAGGGTTCCGCTGGTTCACCAGGGCAAATGCTTTGGAGATCGGAAACCTCACGGGCTTCGCCCTTAATCTCGACGACGGCCGGGTGCAGGTGGTGGCCGAAGGGTCGCGTGAGAATTGCCACCGTCTGCTGGACTGGCTCGCTTCCGACGACACGCCCGGCCACGTGGACGGAGTGACTGAGATCTGGGACACGCCTCGCGGCGGATACGACGGATTCGCGATCCGCTGAGGGTGCCCCGGGAAAGCGCTCGCATCCATTGCGTGCACGAGGGGCCGCGAACAGTGACCGGGAAGGGCGGGCGGCGCCTCACACCCGAAATGACCTGCGAAAGCAGTGGCCACCCGGACATGGTTGCCAAGAAGCGCGCGGCGTGCCAGGCTGCGGCATTGACGAAGATCTCCACGCTCCCGGGAGCCCGCAGGAGAGTCGCGCCGCATGATCGTAAGGCCGCGCACCCCCGGGACGCCCGGCCTCCTGGCGTGTGATCGTGTTGACCGTCAAACTTTTTGGTGAGACGCTGAAAACCCCGCGCACCTTAGCTGTTCGGTAGAGCTGGTAGCAGCAGAACAGCAGTGGATACAGAGCACTGCCGAACACCGCGGGTGCGATTCCCTCACGACCCACACCGCATCGGTGTCACTCAGTGTGGAGGACCATCCATCATGGCAAAGGCGCTTCTCGGTTACGTCGGCGGTTCCGACCCGCGACTCCTCGCCGAGATGCGACGGCTTCAGAAGCGCGTCCAGGACCTGGAATCCGAGCTCGTACGGATCCAGGACGAGAACGACGCGCTCAACGCCGCCGCTCAGCACCAGGAGTCGCTGCTCGACAGCATCGACATCGACGTACCCCAGGCGGAGCCCGCGCTGACCTGACCCCAAGGCCCTGCCGGGGCCGGTCGGGCCGCAAGTCGGCCGCTCGGGATCAACCATCGAAGTCTGCGTCACGGATCGTCGTCCTGGAGCACCGAGATCGCTCGTGATCCGGTCGGTCCGCGATCCGTCGCGTAAGGCTGTGCTCGGAGGACTGCACAGAAGCACCGTGCAGGATTTACCAGGGACGCTCCGGCGTCCCTTCTTTCTTTCCCCCCTGTGCCGTCTCCGGCCTTTCGCTCTTCGCTTACCGTCTGATGTGCCCTGCACCTTCATCAGCGAAACCGAGAGTGAAAGGTAGAGTCCGGCGGCGTGCACCTCAAGGCCCTGACCCTCCGTGGTTTCAAATCGTTCGCCTCCGCCACGACCCTGCGGTTCGAACCGGGGATCACCTGCGTCGTCGGTCCCAACGGATCAGGCAAATCCAATGTGGTGGACGCGCTCTCCTGGGTCATGGGGGAACAAGGGGCCAAATCCCTGCGCGGCGGCAAGATGGAAGACGTGATCTTCGCCGGCACCACGGGAAGGCCGCCTCTGGGCCGTGCCGAGGTGTCGCTGACGATCGACAATTCCGACGGCGCGCTGCCCATCGAGTACGCCGAGGTGACCATCACCCGGATCATGTTCCGCAACGGCGGCAGTGAATACCAGATCAACGGCGACACCTGCCGGCTGCTCGACATCCAGGAACTCCTCTCGGATTCCGGTATCGGCCGGGAGATGCACGTCATCGTCGGCCAGGGCCGGCTGGACTCGGTCCTGCACGCCGATCCGACGGGACGCCGCGCGTTCATCGAGGAAGCGGCGGGTGTGCTCAAGCACCGCAAGCGCAAGGAGAAAGCGCTGCGGAAGCTGGAGGCGATGGGTGCCAACCTCGCCCGCGTCCAGGACCTCACCGACGAGCTGCGACGCCAGCTCAAACCGCTGGGACGGCAGGCCGCCGTGGCGCGCCGGGCCGCTGTGATCCAGGCCGACCTGCGGGACGCCCGGCTGCGGCTCCTCGCCGATGACCTCGTGCGGCTCCGGGAGGCGCTGCGCGAGGAGATCGCCGACGAGGCCGCCCTCAAACAGCGCCGGCAGGCGACCGAGGCCGAACTCAAGGCGGCGCTGGCCCGCGAGGCGGACCTGGAGGACCAGGTGCGCCGGCTCGCACCGCGACTGCAGCGGGCCCAGCAGACCTGGTACGAGCTCTCCCAGCTGGCCGAGCGCGTACGAGGCACGATCTCGCTCGCCGACGCCCGGGTGAAGAGCGCCACCGCCGCGCCGGAGGAGGAGCGGCGCGGGCGGGACCCGGAGGACATGGAGCGTGAGGCGGCGCGCATCCGCGAGCAGGAGGCGGAGCTGGAGGCGGCACTCGAAGCCGCCGAGCACGCCCTGGAGGACACCACGGCACACCGGGCGGAACTGGAGAAGGAGCTGGCCTCCGAGGAACGTCGGCTCCGGGACGCGGCCCGGGCCGTCGCCGACCGGCGAGAAGGGCTCGCCCGGCTCAGCGGGCAGGTCAACGCCGCCCGCAGCCGGGCGGGTTCGGCCCAGGCGGAGATCGACCGGCTGGCGGCGTCGCGGGACGAGGCGCGGGACCGCGCGGTCGCGGCACAGGAGGAGTACGAGCGGCTGAAGGCCGAGGTCGACGGCCTGGACGCGGATGACGCGGAGCTGGCGGAACAGCACGAGTCCGCCAAGCGGGAGCTCGCCGGGTCGGAGGCGGCCCTGAGCGCGGCGCGTGAGGCGGTCACCACGGCGGAACGCAGCCGCGCGGCGGTCTCCGCCCGGCACGAGGCACTGTCGCTGGGACTGCGGCGCAAGGACGGCACCGGGGTACTGCTCGACGCGGGGGACCGGCTCCCGGGACTGCTCGGGCCGGTCGCGGAGCTGCTCACCGTGGCCCCGGGGCACGAGGTCGCCGTGGCCGCCGCGCTGGGCGCCGCCGCCGACGCCGTGGCGGTGACGGATCCGGCCGCCGCGGCGGACGCCATCCGCCTGCTGCGGAAGCAGGACGCGGGCCGCGCGGCGCTCGTGCCCGGCGGAGCGGGAGCGGGGCTGGTACCGGCACAGGGCGCGCAGCACGTGCCGGAGCCCGTCGGCTCGCCCACAGGCCAGGTGCCCGGGCAGGCGTCCGGGGCGGGACACGGCCCGGGAAGCGCGGTCGCCGGGGCCGAGCGCACCGGAGGTGGTCCGGCGGCCTCCGGGGCGGCCGTACCGGAGGCCGGCCGGGCCGTCGCCACCGGGGGATGCGCCGCGCCCGCCGTCGCCGGTCTGCTGCAGGGGCCCGCCGAACTGACGGCGGCCGTACGGCGGCTGGTCCACGGCATGGTCGTCGTCGGCACCCTGGAGGACGCCGAGGAGCTGGTCGCCGCGCACCCGGGGCTGACCGCCGTCACCGCCGAGGGCGATGTGCTGGGCTCCCATTACGCACACGGCGGATCCGCCGGGGCGCCCAGCCTGCTGGAGGTCCAGGCCTCCGTCGACGAGGCCGCCGCCGAACTGGCCGAGCTCGCCGTGCGGTGCGAGGAACTCGCGTCGGCCCAGCGCGCCGCCGCTGCACGGCGTGAGGAGGGCGCGGCCCGGGTGGAGGAGCTGGGCGAGCGGCGCCGGGCCGCCGACCGGGAGAAGTCACAAGTGGCGCAGCAGCTCGGGCGGCTGGCGGGACAGGCCCGGGGTGCCGCGGAGGAGGCCGAGCGGATGACCTCTTCCGCGGCCCGGGCGCAGGGGGCACTGGAGCGTGCCGTGACGGAGGCCGAGGAACTGGCGGAGCGGCTGCTCGTCGCGCAGGAGAACCCCATGGAGGAGGAGCCCGACACCTCCGTCCGGGACAGGCTCGCGGCCGACGGCGCCAACGCGCGCCAGACCGAGATGGAGGCCCGGCTCCAGGCGCGTACCCATGAGGAGCGGGTCAAGGCCCTCGCCGGGCGGGCCGACGCCCTCGACCGCGCGGCCCGCGCCGAGCGCGAGGCACGCGCCCGCGCCGAGCAGCGCCGCGCCCGGCTGCGTCACGAGGCCGCCGTCGCCACCGCCGTGGCGTCGGGTGCCCGGCAACTGCTCGCCCACGTCGAGGTCTCGGTCGTCCGGGCGGGGGAGGAACGGACCAGGGCCGAGGCGGCGAAGGCCGACCGCGAGCGGGACCTGGCAGCCGAACGCGGTCGCGGCCGCGACCTCAAGGGCGAGCTCGACCGGCTCACCGACTCGGTGCACCGGGGCGAGGTGCTCGGAGCCGAGAAGCGTCTGCGCATGGAGCAGGTGGAGGCCAGGGCGCTGGAGGAGTTCGGTGTCGAGCCGGCCGGCCTGGCAGCCGAGTACGGGCCGGAGCAGCTGGTGCCCCCGTCCCCCGCGGCGGAGGGCGAGGACCTCCCGGCGGATCCGGGCCATCCCCGCAACCAGCCGAAGCCGTTCGTCAGGTCCGAGCAGGAGAAGCGGCTGAAGGCCGCCGAACGGGCGTATCAGCAACTCGGGAAGGTGAATCCGCTCGCCCTGGAGGAGTTCTCGGCGCTCGAGGAACGGCACAAGTTCCTGTCCGAGCAGCTCGAAGACCTGAAGAAGACCCGGGCCGATCTGATGCAGGTGATCAAGGAGGTCGACGAGCGGGTCGAGCAGGTGTTCACGGAGGCGTTCCGGGACACCGCCCGCGAGTTCGAAGGCGTCTTCTCCCGGCTCTTCCCGGGGGGCGAGGGCCGTCTCGTCCTCACCGACCCCGACAACATGCTGACGACCGGTCTCGACGTCGAGGCCAGGCCGCCGGGCAAGAAGGTCAAGCGGCTCTCGCTGCTGTCCGGCGGCGAGCGGTCCCTTACGGCCGTTGCCCTGCTGGTCTCCATCTTCAAGGCCCGGCCGAGCCCGTTCTACGTCATGGACGAGGTCGAGGCGGCGCTCGACGACACCAACCTGCAGCGCCTGATCCGCATCATGGTGGAGCTCCAGGAGAGCTCCCAGCTCATCGTCATCACGCACCAGAAGCGGACGATGGAGGTCGCCGACGCGCTCTACGGAGTCTCCATGCAGGGTGACGGCGTCTCCAAGGTGATCAGCCAGCGGCTTCGCTGAGGCTTCCGTACAACGGCTGACGGATACTCACACTCTCTTCACCTAATCTTCAACACTTCAACGCGCCTTTTGGGCACTCCCGGGTACTTGTGAGGCACCTCTCGACTCGGACCCGAGTCTTGACTTCGAAACTTGAACGCATAACCTCAGCAATGTTGTTTTTACCTTCAAGTGGTGGTCGGCTAGAAGTTGTGCGCCACTGGGAGGGTTCACCCCCCACACCTGACGTTGCGGCCAGGTACCAGGAGTTCATGTGACCAGCACAGCGCGCGGACCGGAGTCCGGAGCCCGGGAGGCCCACCCGGACCACCTCGGCCATGTCATCTTCATCACGGCAGCCGCAGCGATGGGCGGCTTCCTGTTCGGCTACGACAGTTCGGTGATCAACGGGGCCGTCGAGGCCATCCGCGACCGCTACGACATCGGGTCGGGAACGCTGGCCCAGGTGATCGCCATCGCGCTGATCGGCTGTGCCATCGGCGCGGCGACGGCAGGGCGCATCGCCGACCGGATCGGCCGTATCCGCTGCATGCAGATCGCCTCGGTGCTGTTCACCATCAGCGCCGTCGGCTCCGCGCTCCCCTTCGCCCTCTGGGACCTCGCCATGTGGCGGGTCATCGGAGGCTTCGCGATCGGCATGGCGTCGGTCATCGGCCCGGCCTACATCGCCGAGGTCTCGCCGCCCGCCTACCGGGGCCGCCTCGGCTCCTTCCAGCAGGCCGCCATCGTCATCGGCATCGCGGTCTCGCAGCTGGTCAACTACGGCATCCTCCAGCTCGCCGACGGCGACCAGCGCGGCGAGATCGGCGGCCTCGAGGCCTGGCAGTGGATGCTCGGAGTGATGGTCGTGCCGGCCGTCCTGTACGGACTGCTGTCCTTCGCGATCCCCGAGTCGCCGCGCTTCCTGATCTCCGTCGGGAAGAAGGACCGGGCCCGGAAGATCCTCGAGGAGGTCGAGGGCAAGAACGTCGACCTCGACGCGCGGGTGAACGAGATCGAGACGGCCATGCGCCGGGAGCACAAGTCCAAGTTCAGCGACCTGCTCGGAAGCCGCTTCGGCTTCCTGCCGATCGTCTGGGTCGGTATCGGGCTCTCGGTCTTCCAGCAGCTCGTCGGCATCAACGTGGCGTTCTACTACTCGGCGACGCTGTGGCAGTCCGTCGGCATCGACCCGTCCGGCTCGTTCTTCTACTCCTTCACCACGTCGATCATCAACATCATCGGCACCGTGATCGCCATGGTCCTGGTGGACCGGGTGGGCCGCAGGCCGCTCGCGCTCGTCGGGTCCACCGGCATGGCCATCGCCCTGGCGTTCGAAGCCTGGGCCTTCTCCGCCGACCTGGTCGACGGCAAACTGCCCGGCACCCAGGGCGTCGTGGCACTGGTGGCGGCCCACGTCTTCGTACTCTTCTTCGCCCTCTCGTGGGGTGTCGTGGTCTGGGTCTTCCTCGGCGAGATGTTCCCGAACCGGATCCGCGCCGCCGCGCTCGGCGTCGCCGCGTCCGCCCAGTGGATCGCCAACTGGGCGATCACCGCGAGCTTCCCGAGCCTGGCCGACTGGAACCTGTCGGGCACCTACATCATCTACACCTGCTTCGCCGTGCTCTCGATCCCCTTCGTGCTCAAGTTCGTGAAGGAGACCAAGGGCAAGGCGCTGGAGGAGATGGGCTAATCCCCGCTGCCCCTCTCCTCGACCCGCTGCCCCGGTCCGGCCCATGCCGGCCCGGGGCAGCGTTCTGTCCCGCCCCGGCCGGTGCGCCGGCACACGGCGTCAGAACCGGGTCACCGTGCCACCCGTACCGTCCGCAGGGCGCGGCAGCGCCCCGTACACCCCGGCCGCGACCAGGATCGTGGCCGCCCACCCCAGCCCGTGACGCCCGGTCCAGGAGGCGGCCAGCGGGCCGGTGAACCACTCCACGTCCGTCAGCAGCAGTCCCACCACGAGCGCCGCTCCCCAGGCGCCCACGGCCTGCCGGCTGAACCCGGCGGCGTACCAGTAGCCGCTGCCGGGAGCGGTGTCCATCAGGGCCGCGGAGTCGTAGACGCGGCCCCGCAGCAGATCGACGCCGAAGACGCCGATCCAGGCGGAGAACGTGACGCCGAGCAAGGTCAGGAACGACAGGAACGTGTCGAGGAAACTCCTGGCCACCAGCATCAGAGCTCCCCCGAGCAGCAGGCTGATCGCCGCGTTCACCCCCACGGCCCAGGCGCGGGGGACCGCGAATCCGAGTGTCTGTGCGACGAAACCCGCGGAGTACATCGACATCGCGTTGATCAGCATCATGCCGACGACGGCGGTCAGGAGATACGGCACCGAGATCCAGCCCGGCAGCAGCTCGCCGATGAATGCCACCGGGTCCTTCGTGACGGCCAGCCGGGGTGAGCTCACCGCCATCACCGCGCCCATCATCACCAGCGGCAGCACCGTGACCAGCGCCCCGCCCACCGTGGCCGCGACCATCACCCTCCCGGAGGCGGAACGGGGCAGGTAGCGGGCGAAGTCCGGCGCCGAGGGGACCCAGCTGATGCCCCCGGCAGCCAGTGTCCCGATCCCGGCGACCATCATCGCGGCCGGCCCCGGTGGCCGGCCCAGGACGGCGTGCCAGGGGGATGCGCCGATCAGGTGGACCAGGACCAGGAGACCGGCGCCCGCGAAGAGCCAGGCGGAGGTCCGGGAACACAGCCGCAGCGCCCTGATGCCGAGCCCCGAGACCAGGAAGCTCCCGGCGACGAAGGCGGTCAGAGTCACCAGCACCAGCGGATGGCTGCTCCGGATGCCGAACGCCAGGTCGAGCACCGCCAGCAGTGCGTAGGAGCCGGTGACCGCGTTCAGCGTCTCCCAGCCCCAGCGGGCCACCCACAGCAGGGCGCCGGGAAGGTGGTTGCCACGCTGTCCGAAAACCGCTCGGGACAGGGCCATGCCCGGTGCCCCGCCGCGCTTGCCCGCGATCGAGACCAGCCCCACCAGTCCGAACGACAGCACGGGGGCCGTGACCGCCACGACCAGCACCTGCCAGAAGTTCAGCCCGTTGAAGACGGTGAGCCCCGCTCCCACGGTCAGCAGCAACACGGTCATGTTGGCCGTCGCCCAGGTGGGGAAGAGGGCGCGGACCCGGCCGGTGCGCTCGTGGTCGGGGACGGGATCCAGGCCGCGGTTCTCCACGGGCAGCAGGGTACCTTTACCCCCAAACGTGGCATACCGCCCCGGCGTCCGGCGCCGGCCGCTCTCCACAACCGCGCCGGACCGCCGCCGTGGCCGATACTGGACGCGTTATGGAAATCGTCATCCTTGCTGTAGTCATCGCCCTGGTCGCGGTCGGCCTGATCAGCGGGCTCGTGGTCAGCAGCCGCAAGAAGAAGCAGCTGCCGCCCTCGGCGCCGTCGAGCACGCCGACCATCACTCCTCCCACCGAGCCCCGTGTCGGCGAGGAAGCCGAGACGCCGCGCGACGAAGCGCGGCGCACCATCGAGGAGGTCGGTCTTCCCGGCGCCGGGACCCCCGTCGAGGACACCCCGGTCGTCATCGAGCCGGAGACCCCCGCGCTCGAGGTACCCGAGCCCACCGCCGGCCGTCTGGTGCGGCTGCGCGCCAGACTCGCCCGTTCGCAGAACTCCCTGGGCAAGGGGCTCCTCACGCTCCTGTCCCGCGACAACCTCGACGAGGACACCTGGGAGGAGATCGAGGACACCCTCCTCACCGCCGATGTCGGCGTCGCACCCACCCAGGAGCTGGTGGAGAGGCTCCGTGAGCGGGTCCGCGTCCTCGGCACCCGTACGCCCGACGAACTGCGCGCCCTGTTGCGCGAAGAGCTCGTCACTCTGCTCGGCCCCGACTTCGACCGAGCGGTCAGGACGGAGGGCGGCGACGGGACTCCCGGCGTCGTGATGGTCGTCGGGGTCAACGGCACCGGTAAGACGACCACGACGGGCAAGCTCGCGCGGGTACTCGTCGCCGACGGGCGCAGCGTCGTCCTCGGTGCCGCGGACACCTTCCGCGCAGCCGCCGCCGACCAGCTCCAGACCTGGGGCGAGCGCGTCGGCGCCCGCACGGTGCGCGGCCCGGAGGGCGGCGACCCCGCGTCGATCGCCTTCGACGCGGTGAAGGAGGGCATCGCCGAGGGCGCCGACGTGGTGCTCATCGACACGGCGGGCAGGCTGCACACCAAGACGGGCCTGATGGACGAGCTCGGCAAGGTCAAGCGGGTCGTGGAGAAGCACGGACCGCTCGACGAGATCCTGCTCGTGCTCGACGCCACCACCGGTCAGAACGGCCTCGTCCAGGCGCGGGTCTTCGCCGAGGTGGTCGACATCACCGGCATCGTCCTCACCAAGCTGGACGGCACCGCCAAGGGCGGCATCGTGATCGCGGTCCAGCGCGAACTGGGCGTCCCCGTGAAGCTCATCGGCCTCGGCGAGGGGCCGGACGACCTGGCCCCGTTCGAGCCGGGTGCCTTCGTCGACGCGCTGATCGGCGACTGACAGGCCCGGCCCCGCACAGGCGCTGAGGGCGGTGGACCCGGAAGGGGTTCACCGCCCTCCGGCGTTCACCAGCGGTGGCATATGTAGGCGAGGGTGCCCAGGAGGAGCCGGGCCTGCGGGGGAGTGGCGGCCGTGTCCGGCACGGGCGGACGCAGCCAGCTGACAGGGCCGAGGCCCCCGAGGTCCGAGGGGGGAGCGGTCACGTAGGCACCGGGACCCAGCGCCCGCAGGTCGAGATCCGCGTCGTCCCAGCCCATCCGGTAGAGCAGCCCTGGCAGGCCCGCCGCGGCGCCGGGTGCGACGAAGAACTGTGTACGGCCGGTCGGGGTCACCGCGACCGGTCCCAGCGGCAGCCCCATCCGCTCCATCCGCACCAGCGCGCGCCGCCCCGCCGCCTCCGCGACGTCGAGCACGTCGAAGGTCCGGCCCACCGGGAGGAGGATCGAGGCGCCCGGCACCTCGGCCCAGGCGTCCGCGGCCGTGCCCAGGGTGGCGCCCGGCGGGACCTCCGGGGCGAAGTCCAGCGGATGCGCGCCGGGGGCGGCACACGCGGTGTCACCGCAGGAGCACATGCCGGCCGCCGCACGGGCGCCCGGAGCCACCGCCCAGCCCCAGAGTCCTGTGTACTCGGCCACCTCGGTCGCCCCGGCCGCGCGGCCGCGGCGCCGCGTGGCGGACCGCATGTCCCGGATGCCGCCGATCGTGAAGCCCATGCCCCCTCCAACGGGTCCGACTCGCCGGTGGTTACGACCCGGAGCCCCGTACTCGGCGTACTCCGCGCGCTGCCGATCCGCCGGCGCGCGAGGTGGCGTCACAGAGGGGCGCGCTGAGTGTCGCGCGCCCCTGAATGCTTCACTCCGCTCGCTGCTGAACGTGACCTGTCAAGTGAATCGCGAACCACGTGGATCGGGTTCATCCGAAGGGGTGGCGAATGGTGGCGTTTCTGCAACGACCCTCGCCGGAGCGGTGATCGTAGGATTACTGTGGGTACTCGAACCTGCAATTGCATGTGCAGTTGAGTATGCCTCGGGCAATCCGTCGATCTGTTCGACGGCGCACAGCGCCCGCACGGACAGCACCGGGGCGCGGGATTCTGATAGAGGTTCGCGCGACAGTTTTCAGCGGGATGGGGGCGTTCCAGTGGGTGGCAGTGGCGCAGGCGAGACGCATGCCGGAAAGCGCCCCAACGGGCAACTGGGATCGTGGTTCGTGCGGAGCGGCTGGTCGAAGGGCGAGCTCGCCCGCCAGGTGAACCGGCGGGCCCGGCAGCTGGGTGCCCACCACATCAGCACCGACACCTCCCGCGTGCGCCGCTGGCTCGACGGCGAACAGCCGCGCGAACCCATCCCGCGGATTCTCTCCGAACTCCTCTCGGAGCGCTTCGGCGCCGTCGTCTCCGTCGAGGACCTCGGGCTGCGCACCCCGCACCAGGCACCCTCGGTAGCCGGAGTCGACCTGCCCTGGGCGGGACCGCAGACCGTCGCGCTGCTCAGCGAGTTCTCGCGCAGCGACCTCATGCTCGCCCGGCGCGGCTTCCTCGGCAGCTCCCTCGCCCTGGCCGCCGGGCCCACCCTCGTAGAACCCATGCAGCGCTGGCTGGTGCCGGTCACCCGCCCGGGACAGCCCGAACCCGAGCTGCCGACCGCGGAGAGCCGCCCCTCACGGCTCTCCGGACCCGAGCTCGACCTGCTGGAATCCACCACGGCCATGTTCCGCCAGTGGGACGCCCAGTGCGGCGGCGGACTGCGCCGCAAGGCCGTCGTCGGCCAGCTCCACGAAGTCACCGACCTGCTGCAGGAGCCGCAGCCCCAGGCCACCGCCAGGCGCCTGTTCCGCTGCGCCGCCGAGCTGGCCGAACTCGCGGGCTGGATGAGCTACGACGTGGGCCTCCAGCCCACCGCCCAGAAGTACTTCGTGCTCGCCCTGCACGCCTCGAAGGAGGCCGGCGACAAGCCGCTGGGCTCGTACATCCTCTCCAGCATGAGCCGCCAGATGATCCACCTCGGCCGGCCCGACGACGCACTCGAACTCATCCACCTCGCCCAGTACGGCAGCCGCGACTGCGCCACCGCACGGACCCAGGCCATGCTGTATGCGATGGAGGCGCGCGCCTACGCCAACATGGGCCAGCCGAGCAAGTGCAAGCGAGCCGTCCGGATGGCCGAGGACACCTTCGCCGACGCCGTCCTCGACGACGAGCCCGAGCCCGACTGGATCCGCTTCTTCTCCGACGCCGAACTGCACGGCGAGAACGCCCACTCCTACCGTGACCTCGCCTATGTCGCGGGCCGCAGCCCCACGTACGCCTCGCTCGCCGAGCCCGTGATGGCCCGTGCCGTCGAGCTCTTCGGCGAGGACGACGAGCACCAGAGGTCGTACGCGCTCAACCTGATCGGCATGGCCACCGTGCACCTCCTCAAGCGTGAGCCGGAGGAGTCGACCGTGCCCGCCACCGCCGCGCTGAGGATCGCCAAGAAGGTCAGGTCGGAACGCGTCAACACCAGGCTCCGCAAGACCGTCGACACCGCTGCCAGGGACTTCGGGGACATCCCGGAGGTCGCCCGGCTCACCGACCTGCTCACCGAGCAGCTCCCGGAGACCGCGGAAGCGGTCTGAACGGACCCCGCACCACCGGCCACGACGACCGCCCGTACCAACCCGACTCGGCTCCCCCATCGCCAGGTCGACGGGCCGCCGTCGTGGCCGGTTCACGTCCGAGGGCAGGCCGGCCCCGCCGTATGCGGTGCGGGCAGCATGGTAGGCACCGCACCGGGTCCGACACCACTGGTTCATTCGGACGTAACACGCGGAGCTCCTTCGTCACTGCGGTGAAACACCGTGCGGCATTCGTGGAAACCGCGCTGCGCGAATCTCATGGCGCATAACCGGCCCGCACCTTTTCACCGTGGTCCCGCACCCCCGCACGTGGCCGCACCGACGACGAGGAGACGCCGATGCCCCCAGGCATCACGACGCTTGCCGCAGACGCCCCCGAGCTGTCTGCCGCCAACACAGGGTTCATGCTCATCTGCACCGCGCTGGTGATGCTCATGACCCCGGCCCTGGCCTTCTTCTACGGAGGCATGGTCCGCGTCAAGAGCACCCTGAACATGCTGATGATGAGCTTCATCAGCCTCGGGATCGTCACGGTCCTGTGGGTGCTCTACGGATTCAGCCTCGCGTTCGGCACCGACGTCGGCTCGGTCATCGGCTGGAGCTCGGACTTCGTCGGCCTCAGCGGGATCGGCGTCACCGAACTCTGGGACGGCTACACCATCCCGGTGTACGTCTTCGCGGTCTTCCAGATGATGTTCGCCATCCTCACCCCGGCCCTCATCAGCGGCGCTCTCGCCGACCGGGTCAAGTTCACCTCCTGGGCCCTGTTCGTGGCCCTGTGGGTCACCGTCGTCTACTTCCCGGTCGCGCACTGGGTCTGGGGCGCGGGCGGCTGGCTCTTCGAGATGGGCGTCATCGACTTCGCCGGTGGTACGGCCGTGCACATCAACGCCGGTGCCGCCGCCCTCGGCGTGATCCTGGTCATCGGCAAGCGGGTGGGCTTCAAGAAGGACCCGATGCGGCCGCACAGCCTGCCGCTCGTCATGCTCGGAGCCGCCCTCCTGTGGTTCGGCTGGTTCGGCTTCAACGCCGGCTCGTGGCTCGGCAACGACGACGGGGTCGGGGCCGTCATGTTCGTCAACACGCAGGTCGCCACGGGTGCGGCGGTCCTGGGCTGGCTCGCCTACGAGAAGATCCGCCACGGCTCCTTCACGACCCTGGGCGCCGCGTCCGGCGCCGTCGCGGGCCTCGTCGCCATCACCCCCGCGGGCGGAGCGGTCAGCCCGCTCGGCGCCATCGCGATCGGTGTCATCGCCGGTGTCCTGTGCGCCATGGCCGTCGGCCTCAAGTACAGGTTCGGCTACGACGACTCCCTCGACGTCGTCGGCGTCCACCTCGTCGGCGGTATCCTCGGCTCCCTTCTCGTCGGCTTCTTCGCCACCGGTGGTGTGCAGTCCGATGCCAAGGGCCTCTTCTACGGCGGCGGACTCGAACAGCTCGGCAAGCAGGCCGTCGGTGTCCTCGCGGTCCTCGCCTACTCCCTGGTGGTCTCCGCCGTCCTCGCGTTCGTCCTCGACAGGACGATCGGGATGAGGGTCAGCGAGGACGTCGAGGTCTCCGGCATCGACCAGGTCGAGCACGCCGAGACGGCCTACGACTTCAGCGGAGCAGGCGGCGGCTCCGCCTCCCGCACCACCCCGGCGCCCGGCGCCACGGCAGCCCCGACGAACAAGAAGGTGGACGCATGAAGCTCATCACCGCAGTCGTGAAGCCGCACAGGCTGGACGAGATCAAGGAGGCCCTCCAGGCCTTCGGTGTCCAGGGCCTCACGGTCACGGAAGCCAGCGGCTACGGGCGTCAGCGCGGACACACCGAGGTCTACCGTGGTGCCGAGTACACGGTCGACCTCGTCCCGAAGATCCGTATCGAGGTCCTCGTCGAGGACGAGGACGCCGAACAGCTCATCGACGTCGTGGTCAAGGCCGCCCGCACGGGCAAGATCGGTGACGGCAAGGTCTGGAGCGTCCCGGTCGACACCGCGATCCGCGTACGGACCGGCGAACGCGGCCCGGACGCACTCTGACCGACGGTCCCTGTGAACGGAAAGGCAGCTGGGTGACGAGCACCGAAGTGACCACCGGATCCGAGGACTCGGGACCCAGCGGCTATGCGGCGGCCCGGCTGCGCCTCCTCCAGGAGGAGGCGCGGTCCGGGCCGCCGCGCCGTGCAGCCCTGGCCCGGCTCACCGACGACTGGCTGCACGGACTGTTCACCGCGGCGGCCGGGGAAGCGGGCGTCCGCGGCGCCGCCCTCGTCGCCGTCGGCGGTTACGGCCGCGGCGAGCTCTCCCCCCGCAGCGACCTCGACCTCCTGCTCCTGCACGACGGCACCGCGGACGCCGGAGCCGTGGCCACCCTCGCCGACCGGATCTGGTACCCCGTCTGGGACCTCGGCCTGGCCCTCGACCACTCCGTACGCACCCCCGGCGAAGCGACCAGGACGGCGGGGGAGGACCTCAAGGTCCAGCTCGGACTGCTCGACGCGCGCCCCGTCGCCGGAGACCTCGGCCTCGTCGCCGGACTGCGGACCACGGTCCTCGCCGACTGGCGCAACCAGGCACCCAAGCGCCTTCCCGCCCTCGACGAGCTCTGCCGTGAACGGGCCGAACGCATGGGCGAGCTCCAGTTCCTCCTCGAACCCGACCTCAAGGAAGCCCGCGGCGGCCTCCGCGACGCGACCGCCCTGCGCGCGGTCGCCGCCTCCTGGCTCGCGGACGCGCCCCGCGAAGGTCTCGCGGAGGCCCGGCGCACCCTCCTGGACGCACGCGACGCGCTCCACCTCACCACCGGCAGGGCCACCGACCGCCTGGCCCTCCAGGAGCAGGACCAGGTCGCCGCAGCTCTCGGCCTCCTCGACGCGGACGCCCTGCTGCGCCAGGTCTACGAGGCCGCACGGACGGTCTCGTACGCCACCGACGTCACCTGGCGCGAGGTCAACCGCGTCCTGCGCTCCCGCTCCGCGCGCCCCCGGCTGCGGACGATCCTCGGCGGCGGGGCCAAGACCGCACCGGAACGCACGCCGCTCGCCGACGGCGTCGTCGAGGCCGAGGGCGAAGTGGTCCTCGCCCGCACCGCGCGCCCCGAACGCGACCCCGTGCTCACCCTCCGGGCCGCCGCCGCGGCAGCCGAGGCCGGACTGCCGCTCTCACGCCACCTCGTACGCCACCTCGGTACCGCCGCCCAGCCGCTGCCCGTGCCGTGGCCCGCGCAGGCCCGCGAGGAGCTCGTCACGCTGCTCGGTGCCGGTGAGTCCACCGTCGGGGTCTGGGAGGCCCTCGAAGCGGAAGGCATCATCACCCGGCTGCTGCCCGACTGGGAGCGGGTCCACTGCAGGCCCCAGCGCAACCCCGTCCACACCTGGACCGTCGACCGCCACCTCGTCGAGACAGCCGTCCGCGCCTCGCACCTCACCCGCCGCGTCGGCCGTCCCGACCTCCTCCTGATCGCCGCCCTGCTCCACGACATCGGCAAGGGCTGGCCCGGGGACCACTCCGTCGCGGGTGAGGTGATCGCCCGCGACATGGCCGCCCGCATCGGCTTCGACAAGCAGGACGTGGGCGTCGTCGCCACGCTCGTGCGCCACCACCTGCTGCTCATCGAGACGGCCACCCGTCGCGACCTCGACGACCCCGCGACCGTGCGCTCCGTGGCCACCGCCGTGGGCGGCGCCTCCACCCTGGAACTCCTCCACGCGCTCACCGAGGCCGACGCGCTCGCCACCGGCCCCGCCGCCTGGAGCTCCTGGCGGGCGTCCCTCGTCACCGACCTCGTCAAGCGGGTCGCCGCGCTCCTGGTCGGCGAGGAACCCCCCGCACCGGAACCGCTCGCACCCAGCGCCGAACAGGAACGCCTCGCCGTCGAGGCCCTGCGCACCGGCGAGCCCGTCCTGTCCCTGCACACCCGGCCCGAACCGGCCGCCGAGGACGGCGGATCCGAACCCGTCGGAGTGGAACTCCTCATCGCGCTGCCCGACCGGCCGGGCGTGCTGCCCGCGGCGGCCGGGGTGCTCGCCCTGCACCGCCTCACCGTGCGCGCCGCCGACCTGCGCGCCGTGGAGCTGCCCACCGAGATGGGCGAGACGGCCGGGCTGCTGGTGCTCAGCTGGCGGGTCGCGGCCGAGTACGGGTCCCTCCCGCAGGCCGCCCGGCTGCGCGCCGACCTCGTGCGCGCCCTGGACGGCTCCCTGGACATCCGGGCCAGACTCGCCGAGCGGGAGGCCGCCTACCCGCGGCGGCGCGGCGTGAAGGCGCCACCGCCCAGGGTGACCGTCGCGGCGGCCGGTTCCCGGCTGGCCACGGTGATCGAGGTCCGCGCCCAGGACGCCCCCGGGCTGCTGCACCGGATCGGCCGGGCGCTGGAGCAGAGCGCGGTGAGAGTGCGCAGCGCCCACATCTCCACCCTCGGGGCGAACGCCGTGGACGCCTTCTACGTCACGGACCGCGACGGTGATCCCCTGTCCCCGTCCCGGGCCGCCGAGGTGGCCGGAGAGGTCGAGAAGGAGCTGGGCTGAGCCCGTGCCCGGAGCCTGTTCGTCACGAGAAACGGGCGAGGGCTCCGCGTCCTCCGGGGTCCGGATACCCTGGAGGGCGATTGACCTGCCACGCCCCCGACCCTGAGGACCGACGAGCGCCGTGTTCGATACTCTCTCCGACCGCCTTAGCGCGACTTTCAAAAACCTCAGGGGCAAGGGCCGCTTGTCCGAGGCGGACATCGACGCCACGGCTCGCGAGATCCGTATCGCCCTCCTCGAGGCAGATGTCGCCCTCCCCGTCGTCCGCGCGTTCATCGCCAACGTCAAGGAGCGGGCGCGCGGCGCCGAGGTCTCCCAGGCGCTGAACCCCGCCCAGCAGGTCGTCAAGATCGTCAACGAGGAGCTCGTCGGCATCCTCGGCGGCGAGACCCGGCGGTTGAGGTTCGCCAAGAACCCGCCCACCGTGATCATGCTCGCGGGTCTGCAGGGTGCCGGTAAGACCACCCTCGCCGGAAAGCTCGGCCTCTGGCTCAAGGCACAGGGCCACTCGCCGCTGCTCGTCGCCTGTGACCTCCAGCGCCCCAACGCCGTGAACCAGCTGAGCGTCGTCGCCGACCGCGCCGGTGTCGCGGTGTACGCGCCGGAGCCCGGCAACGGCGTGGGCGACCCGGTCAAGGTCGCCAAGGACTCCATCGAGTTCGCCACGTCCAAGGTCCACGACATCGTCATCGTCGACACCGCCGGCCGGCTGGGCATCGACGAGGAACTGATGCGGCAGGCCGCGGACATCCGCGACGCCGTCAGCCCCGACGAGATCCTCTTCGTCGTCGACGCGATGATCGGCCAGGACGCGGTCAACACCGCCGAGGCCTTCCGCGACGGCGTCGGCTTCGACGGCGTGGTGCTCTCCAAGCTCGACGGCGACGCCCGCGGTGGTGCGGCCCTGTCGATCGCCCACGTCACGGGCAAGCAGATCATGTTCGCGTCGAACGGTGAGAAGCTCGAGGACTTCGACGCCTTCCACCCCGACCGGATGGCGTCCCGCATCCTCGACATGGGTGACCTGCTCACCCTGATCGAGCAGGCGGAGAAGACCTTCAGCCAGGAAGAGGCCGCCAAAATGGCCTCCAAGCTGGCGTCGAGCAAGGGCAAGGACTTCACGCTCGACGACTTCCTGGCGCAGATGGAGCAGGTCAGGAAGATGGGCTCCATCTCCAAGCTGCTCGGGATGCTGCCCGGCATGGGACAGATCAAGGACCAGATCAACAACATCGACGAGCGGGACGTCGACCGCACGGCCGCGATCATCAAGTCGATGACCCCCAAGGAGCGCGCCGAGCCGACGATCATCAACGGCTCCCGCCGGGCCCGCATCGCCAAGGGCTCCGGTGTCGAGGTCTCCGCCGTGAAGAACCTCGTGGAGCGGTTCTTCGAGGCCCGCAAGATGATGTCGAAGATGGCCCAGGGCGGCGGCATGCCCGGCATGCCGGGGATGCCGGGCATGGGCGGCGGGGCCGGCCGCCAGAAGAAGCAGGTCAAGCAGGCCAAGGGCAAGCGCAAGAGCGGCAACCCGATGAAGCGCAAGGCCGAGGAGCAGGCCGCGGCGGCCCGTCGCGAGCAGGCGGCGCAGGGCGGCGCGTTCAACCTGCCCGCCCAGGAGGACAAGAACTTCGAACTGCCCGACGAGTTCAAGAAGTTCATGGGCTGACCGGTCAGGCCGCGGACGGACCGGACGGCAGCACGTACGAAGGGCGCCCCGCCAAGCGGGGCGCCCTTCGCCTTCCCGTCAGGTCACGCACACCAGGTAGCGGAAGACGTTCGGCATCCACACCGTGCCGTCGGGCCGCAGATGCGGATGCAGCGCCTCCGCGACCTCCTTCTCCACCTGGGTACGGTCCGTCGCCCGGATGGCCGTGTCGAACAGCCCGGTCGACAGCAGGCCGCGCACCGCGCTGTCCACGTCCGCGTAGCCGAACGGACAGGACACCCGGCCCGAGCCGTCCGGCTTGAGGCCGGCCCGCGCCGCGACCTCCTCGAGGTCGTCCCGCAGCGCCGGCCGCCAGCCGTTCCCGGAGCGCGGGGCACGCGCCGACTCGGTGAGCCGGGCCGCCACCCGCAGCACCGGAGCCGTCGCGCACCGCTCCGGCGGTCCCCAGCCGGCCAGCACCACCGTCGCTCCCCGCAGGGCCAGCGGCACCGCGGAGGCCAGCGCGGGGGCGAGGCCGTCGGAGTCCCCTGCCGCGCAGCCGATCGGCTGGAAGGCGGTCAGCAGGTTGTAGGGCGCCTCGCCGTCGGGGGTGGCCGCCGGAATGCTGTCCACGAGCCTCGCACGCGGATCGCTACCGCCCGGTCCGACGGCCTGTCCCGGATCGGCGGCAAGGCGTTCGCGGGCCAGGGTGAGCCGTTCGCGGTCGGTGTCGACGCCGGTGACGCGCGCCCCGCGCGAGGCCGCGATCAGCAGCGCGAGCCCGGAACCGCAGCCGAGGGAGAGCATCCTGGTACCGGCCCCGACCTCGAGGCGCTGGTACACCGCCTCGTAGAGCGGTGCCAGCATGCGCTCCTGGATCTCGGCCCAGTCGCGGGCACGGGTACCGGCGTCCACCGGAGCGGACGAGTCCGCGTACCTGTGGTGCCGGACGAGCGTAGGTGTCATGGAATGCGCCCCAATCCGCCGTGAGGTCGGTCGTGCCCGAGTGAGGTCCCCCATGTCTTTGTGCTGTGTCTGCGTGCCCACAGCCCCCGTAAGCCAGAGAACTCCGCATCGGCGGTCCCGTCCAGGGGTCGGACGGGGTGGGATGGCAATGCTTGCGTGCTCCGGTCGTGCGCCCCCGGGCGCAGCGTGGCCGATGCGGGCGCCGGGAAGAGCACGCCTGCTGCTCGCTTCCCCACAGTCTTACCCGACACGCGGGACGCAGCACGTCGAGCGCCCCGGCCGCGGGCCGCGACCGGTGTGCGGGCTCCGCGCCGTGCCGGGTAATGTCGCCCGCGGGGCGCCCGTCCACGCCGGTGCGTACGTGTTGCTACGTACCACCTTGGTGCGAGCTGTGTGACTTCTCCGCTGATCTGCGCACCCGCCCTCGTCCGGACGCATCAAGGGCAACTGACTGGTACGTGCAAATTATTTGGGATGCCCCGGAATAGGAACACGGGAGCACTCAGGCTCGTTGTCACGACGTGAGCACGACACCACCTGTACTTGCCGCAGAGCTGGCACAGGCGTGGGCCGACATTCAGCGGTACCACCCCGAGCTGCCCGATCTTGCCGCGCCAGAGTCCCTGATCGGAGAGTCCTCGTCCGCCTGTGGCGCCGAGCTCTCCTTCGAACGACTGCTCCATGAGGCAGTCCACGGCATCGCGGCCGCGAGAGGTGTCCGGGACACCTCCCGCGCCGGCCGCTACCACAACCGACGCTTCCTCGCGATCGCCGAGGAGCTGGGCCTCGACCATGCCGAGGAACCCCACCCCAGCAGCGGATTCTCGCTGGTGACGCTGAATCCCGAGGCCAAACGCCGCTACCGCCCGACGACGGAACGGCTGCATCGCGCCCTCAAGGCGCACACCGTCGCCACCGCGGCGGACACCAAGCGCTCGTTCCGCGGCCCCGCCGCACGGCACGGCTCGTCCGGAGGCGGCGTGCGGGTCAAGGCCGTCTGCGACTGCGGACGCAACGTCCGCGTCGTCCCCTCGGTCCTGGCCCAGGCCCCGATCGTCTGCGGCGGATGCGGCAAGCCCTTCCGCATCCCGGAAGCGGCGGTCGCGGTGGGGTGACCCGATGTGGTGTGGCACAATGGCTAGCTGTACTCGACAGTCGCACAGGACCCCTCTCTCCTCCGGCTGACGCGTCCATCGGGCACCCGAGTACCGCAACCCCACGTGGCATCTTTTGTGCCCAACCACGTCAGAGACCAGGAGACACCACTTCCGTGGCAGTCAAGATCAAGCTGAAGCGTCTGGGCAAGATCCGTTCGCCTCACTACCGCATCGTCGTCGCCGACTCCCGTACCCGCCGTGACGGCCGGGCCATCGAGGAGATCGGCCTGTACCACCCGGTGCAGAACCCCTCCCGCATCGAGGTCAACTCGGAGCGCGCGCAGTACTGGCTGTCCGTCGGCGCCCAGCCGACCGAGCCGGTCCTCGCGATCCTGAAGCTCACCGGTGACTGGCAGGCCCACAAGGGTCTTCCGGCCCCCGCGCCGCTCCTGCAGCCGGAGCCCAAGGCTGACAAGCGCGCCCTGTTCGAGGCCCTGGCCACGGACGGCGACGAGGCCAAGGGTGAGGCCATCACTCAGAAGGCCAAGAAGTCGGACAAGAAGGCGGACGAGGCGGCCGACGCTGCTGCGTCCACCGAGTCGACCGAGGCCTGAGCATGCTCGAGGAGGCTCTTGAGCACCTCGTGAAGGGCATCGTCGACAACCCCGACGATGTGCAGGTCGCCTCGCGTGACCTGCGCCGCGGACGGGTGCTCGAGGTCCGGGTCCACCCCGACGACCTCGGCAAGGTGATCGGCCGCAACGGCCGCACCGCGCGCGCCCTGCGTACCGTCGTGGGTGCCATCGGCGGCCGTGGAATCCGTGTCGACCTCGTCGATGTGGACCAGGTTCGCTGAAAGAGTTGAACACCGGCCGGGGCCGGGGAGGGCTTTCGAGCCGTCCCCGGCCTTTGTCGTCCGTACATGAACGCCTCCTCAAGAGACACCGGGAGAAGTAGCGTGCAGTTGGTAGTTGCGCGGATCGGTCGCGCCCACGGCATCAAGGGCGAGGTCACCGTCGAGGTGCGCACCGACGAGCCCGAGCTCCGGCTCGGGCCCGGGGCGGTGCTGGCCACGGAGCCGGCCCACATCGGGCCGCTGACCATCGAGACCGGCCGGGTGCACAGCGGCAGGCTGCTGCTGCGCTTCGAGGGTGTGCGCGACCGCACGGCCGCCGAGGCACTGCGCAACACCCTGCTCATCGCCGAGGTGGACCCGGCGGAACTCCCGGAGGACCCCGAGGAGTTCTACGACCACCAGCTCATGGACCTCGACGTCGTCCTCACCGACGGTACGGAGATCGGCCGGATCACCGAGATCACGCACCTGCCTTCCCAGGACCTCTTCATCGTGGAACGGCCGGACGGCAGCGAGGTGATGATCCCGTTCGTCGAGGAGATCGTCACCGAGATCGACCTCGAGGAGCAGCGGGCCGTCATCACCCCGCCGCCTGGACTGATCGACGAGAGCGAGGCCGTCGTCGCCTCCGCCCGTGACGCGGAGGACGGCGCGGCTGCCGACGGCCCGGGCGAGGGTGACTCCGCGGGTGAGGGTGACGACGCGGCTGACGGGAAGAAGGGCGACGCCTGATGCGGCTCGACGTCGTCACCATCTTCCCTGAGTACCTGGAGCCCCTGAACGTCTCGCTCGTCGGCAAGGCGCGCGCCCGGGGCCGTCTCGACGTGCACGTCCACGACCTGCGGGACTGGACGCACGACCGGCACAACACGGTGGACGACACCCCTTACGGCGGTGGTCCCGGCATGGTCATGAAGACCGAGCCCTGGGGCGAGGCGCTGGACGACGCGCTGGCCGACGGTTACGAGGCGGGGGCGCACTCGCCGGTGCTCGTGGTTCCCACGCCCAGCGGCAGGCCCTTCACCCAGGAACTCGCGGTCGAGCTCTCGGAACGGCCGTGGCTGGTCTTCACCCCCGCCCGCTACGAGGGCATCGACCGCCGGGTGATGGACGAGTACGCGACCCGCATGCAGGTCATCGAGGTGTCCATCGGGGACTACGTGCTGGCGGGCGGGGAAGCGGCCGTGCTCGTGATCACCGAGGCGGTGGCCCGGCTGCTGCCCGGAGTGCTCGGGAACGCCGAATCGCACCGCGACGACTCCTTCGCGCCCGGGGCCATGGCCGATCTGCTCGAGGGCCCGGTGTACACGAAGCCCCCCGAGTGGCGTGGGCGCGGCATCCCCGAGGTGCTGCTCAGCGGCCACCACGGCCGGATCGCGCGCTGGCGGCGGGACGAGGCCTTCCGCCGTACGGCGCTCAACAGGCCCGATCTCATCGAGCGTTGTGACGCGTCCGGCTTCGACAAGAAGGACCGCGAGATGCTCTCCATACTCGGCTGGGCCCCGGAGCCCGGTGGACGATTTTGGCGCAGGCCCGGGGCCGTGGAAGAATAGGCCCGCTGTACGTCCGGCGTGCGCCCCTGCCACAGGGGGACAGACGCCCGCCCGATGGGATCAGCATCCGAACCTCACTCTCTCCCGTCGATGACCTGTGGCATCGGCGAAGAAAGCAGACAACATGACTTCCCTGCTCGATGGCGTCAACGCCGCCTCGCTCCGTACCGACCTCCCGGCCTTCCGCCCCGGTGACACGGTCAACGTCCACGTGCGCGTGATCGAGGGCAACCGCTCCCGTATCCAGCAGTTCAAGGGCATCGTCATCCGCCGTCAGGGCTCGGGCATCAGCGAGACCTTCACGGTCCGCAAGGTCTCCTTCAGCGTCGGCGTCGAGCGCACCTTCCCGGTGCACAGCCCGATCTTCGAGAAGATCGAGCTCGTCACCCGCGGTGACGTCCGTCGCGCCAAGCTGTACTTCCTCCGTGAGCTCCGCGGCAAGGCCGCGAAGATCAAGGAGAAGCGCGACCGCTGATTCACCTCCGGCGTCCACAGCGTGGCCCGATAGGATTCGGCCCCGATGGACACGGAAGCACAGCACATGGAGCGCGATCCCTCCTCCGGCCCCGCAGACGGGGCGGACGAGGGGTCGCGCTCCACGCATGTCCAGGACCGGCCGGCCGTCCCGCTGTCCTGGGGGCGGACCGCCTTCCTGGGCATGCTCTGCACCGTTGCCCTGCTGCTCTTCAGCGCCTTCGTGCTGCAGCCCTTCCTCATCCCGAGCGGCTCGATGCAGCCCACGCTGCGGGTCGGGGACCGGGTCCTCGTCAACAAGCTGGCGTACCGTTTCGGCTCGGAGCCTCGGCGCGGCGACGTGGTGGTCTTCGACGGCACCGGATCCTTCGTGCCGGAGCCCGCACCCGAGGGGAACGCCGTCGGCGTGCTGCTGCGGGAGGCGGCGGCGTCCCTGGGGCTGGCCGAATCCGCCGGATCCGACTTCGTGAAGCGGGTGGTGGGCGTGGGGGGCGACCGGGTGGTCTGCTGCGACAGGCGGGGGAGGGTCGAGGTGAACGGCACCCCGGTGGACGAGGAGTACCTCCACCCCGGTGACCGTCCCTCCGACGTCGCCTTCGACATCGTCGTGCCCGACGGCAGGCTGTGGATGATGGGCGACCACCGCAGCAACTCCCGGGACTCCCGCGACCATCTCGGGCAGCCCGGGGGTGGCATGGTGCCCGTCGAACGCGTGGTCGGGCGCGTCGACTGGCTCGGCTGGCCCCTCGGCAGGCTCGGCGCCGTCGAGGGGACCGGCGCCTTCGCCGGCATACGGCCGACGGACGGGGACCATGGGTAACCGGGGGCGCAAGCGGGGAGTACCGGACACGGGCCCGCCGCTGCCCACCGGGTCGAGGCCGACCACGGCCCGCTCGCTGCCCACGCGGGCGGAGCGCCGCAAGCTCGCCCGCAAGGTGAAGCGCCGCAGGCGCCGGTCCGCGATCAAGGAGATACCCCTCCTCGTCCTCGTCGCGCTGCTGATCGCGCTGGCACTCAAGACCTTCCTCGTCCAGGCGTTCGTGATCCCCTCCGGTTCGATGGAGCAGACCATCCGGATCGGTGACCGGGTGCTGGTGGACAAGCTGACGCCCTGGTTCGGGTCCGAACCGCAGCGTGGCGACGTGGTCGTGTTCAAGGACCCGGGAGGCTGGCTGCAGCAGGAGAACACCGCCGCCGAGGACCCTCCCGCCGGAGTGAAGCAGGTCAAGGAGCTGCTGACCTTCATCGGACTGCTGCCGTCCGAGGACGAGCAGGACCTGATCAAACGCGTCGTGGCGGTCGGGGGCGACACCGTGAAGTGCTGCGGTCCGGACGGCAGGATCACGGTCAACGGCGTGGCGCTCGACGAGCCGTACCTGAATCCCGGCGACGTGCCGTCCACCCTCGAATTCGAGGTGAAGGTCCCCCGGAACCGCATCTTCGTGATGGGAGACCACCGGTCGAACTCCGCGGACTCCCGCTTCCACCTCGACAAGCCCGGCAACGGCACCGTGTCGCAGGACGAGGTCGTGGGGCGGGCCGTGGTCATCGCCTGGCCGTTCGGGCACTGGCGGAGGCTGGAGGAGCCCGGAACGTACGCCTCGGTCCCCGACGGCAGCGCCGGACCGACGGCCCCGTCGAATAGTGTGTCCTCCCAGGATCACAACGGAATGGTCCTGCTCCCGACCCCTGCGGAACTCCCGCTCGTTATGGGAGTGGTGGGCCTGCGCCGAATCGGGCGCGGGCGGTGGCACGGAGTGAGGAGTGGATGTGGGGGATTTGGCGGTCGGCGCACGATCCGGACACGACGAACCCGAGGACCGGCCTTCGAGCAACGGGGTCCCGGTGGATGCGGAGAGTGACGGCGAGTCCCCGGGCGGTGGCAGTACGGCGGTGAAGAAGCCCCGCTCGTTCTGGAAGGAGCTGCCGCTGCTCATCGGCATCGCGCTCGTTCTCGCGCTGCTGATCAAGACGTTCCTGGTGCAGGCCTTCTCGATTCCCTCGGACTCCATGCAGAACACCCTGCAGCGGGGCGACCGGGTGCTGGTCGACAAACTGACTCCGTGGTTCGGCTCGGAGCCGGAGCGCGGAGAGGTCGTGGTCTTCCACGACCCGGGCGGCTGGCTGGAGGACACCGCGACGCCCGAGCCCAACGCGGTGCAGAAATTCCTGAGCTTCATCGGCCTGATGCCGTCCGCCGAGGAGAAGGACCTGATCAAGAGGGTCATCGCCGTCGGCGGTGACACGGTCGCGTGCAAGAAGAACGGGCCGGTGACGGTCAACGGCAAGGCGCTGGACGACAAGTCCTTCATCTTCGCGGGCAACAGCGCCTGCGACGACGAGCCGTTCGGGCCGATCAACGTTCCCGAGGGCCGGATCTGGGTGATGGGTGACCACCGGCAGAACTCGCTGGACTCCCGCTACCACCAGGAGCTGCCCGGTCAGGGCACCGTGTCCACCGACGAGGTGGTCGGGCGGGCCGTTGTCGTGGCGTGGCCGATCGACCGCTGGGCCACCCTCCCGGTGCCGAGCACCTTCGACCAGCCCGGACTGAACGCGGCCGCCGCTGCCGCGGTACCCGGAGCACTGGGTGTAGCGGGGGCGCTGCCCCTCGTGTTCTGGCGTCGCCGCAGGCTGACCCGCGGGCATACCGCCGGGTAGGGTGCCGACTCGGATCAGCGATTGTCGATCTCCGATGGGGGAGCGCTGGGATGAGTGGATCAGGACGTCACGACGGCCGCGGCCGGCTCGGCAACGTGTTGTCGAACCTGGCCGTGGCCGTCGGCTGTGTGCTCTTCCTCGGCGGATTCGCCTGGGGAGCGGTGGTGTACGCGCCGTACACCGTGCCGACCGACTCGATGGCGCCGACGGTGAACGCGGGTGACCGGGTGCTCGCGGAGCGGGTGGACGGCGAAGACGTGCGGCGCGGAGACGTGGTCGTCTTCACCGATCCGACGTGGGGCGCCGTGCCCATGGTGAAACGGGTGGTCGGGGTGGGCGGCGACAAGATCGCCTGCTGCGACGAGGGCGGCAGGCTCACGGTCGACGGCAAACCCGTCGAGGAACCTTATCTGCGGGTGAACGGGGCCTCGTCGCCCGCCTCGGGGAGCGGGGCTCCGGCCTCACCTCAGGACTTCACGGCCACGGTGCCCGAGGGCCAGCTCTTCCTCCTCGGGGACGAGCGCAACACCTCCCTCGACTCCCGTGTCCATCTGGAGGACGCGGGGCAGGGCTCGGTGCCGCGCGGTGCCGTTCAGGCTCGGGTGGACGCCGTCGCGTGGCCCATGAACGGGATGATCGGCAGGCCCGAAGCCTTCGCGGCATTGCCGGGCGGGGTGTCGTCCGAGGGGCCGTTGCCGTTGCAGGCCGGCGCCCTGGTGGTGGGTGTGGTGCTCATCCTGGGCGGAGCGGCCTACGGCCCCCTCGCGGGGCGCTCCGCGCGGAGGGCCGCGCGGGCGGAGGCGTCCGCCCGTGGGCGCTGAGGCACGCAAGGTCGCCCGTGTGGTGCTCCTGGACCCGGACGACCGCATCCTGCTGCTGCACGGCTTCGAACCCGGAAATCCGGCCGAGAGCTGGTGGTTCACACCGGGCGGCGGCCTCGAGGGTGACGAGACCCGGGAGGACGCGGCCCTGCGTGAGCTCGCCGAGGAGACCGGGATCACGGACGTCCGTCTCGGCCCGCTCCTGTGGACGCGTATCTGCTCGTTCCCGTTCGACGGGCGGCGCTGGGACCAGGACGAGTGGTACTTCCTGGCCCGTACCACGGAGACGGCAACCCACCAGAAGGGCCTCACCGAACTCGAGCTGCGCAGTGTCGCCGGTCTGAGGTGGTGGACTTCCGCCGAACTTCTCGCCACGCGTGAGACGGTGTATCCGACCAGGCTCGCCGGGCTGCTGCGCACGCTGCTCGACGAGGGGCCCCCGAGTGTTCCGCTGGTTCTCGCCCCCGAAATCGTCTAATCGGCCAGGGGTTCGTGGGGCTGGCGCACAATAGGGGGACGCACGGCTGAAGGGGAACATGCCATGAGTGCCGAGGACCTCGAGAAGTACGAGACCGAGATGGAGCTGAAGCTCTACCGGGAGTACCGCGATGTCGTCGGTCTGTTCAAATATGTGATCGAGACCGAACGGCGCTTCTACCTCACCAACGATTACGAGATGCAGGTGCACTCGGTTCAGGGCGAGGTCTTTTTCGAGGTCTCCATGGCGGATGCGTGGGTCTGGGACATGTACAGGCCTGCCCGGTTCGTCAAGCAGGTCAGGGTGTTGACGTTCAAGGACGTGAATATCGAGGAGCTCAACAAGAGCGATCTCGAACTCCCGGGCGGCTGATCCGACGCCTGCTCCCCGGCGCCCCGGTTCACTCGTCCGAGTGGCCGGGGTTTCCACAACGACCTGGTTGTCCACCAAGATCCAATACGTCGGGCGGAGCGCGTCACAGTCGGTGCCGGAGGTGGTGCCGACATGAACGCACGCGGGGCACTCGGGCGGTACGGCGAGGAACTGGCGGCACGGCTGCTGGCGGAGGCCGGCATGACTGTGCTGGACCGCAACTGGCGGTGTCGGGCCGGAGAGATCGACATCGTCGCCAGGGACGGCGACGCGGTGGTCGTCTGTGAGGTGAAGGCCCGCAGGGCGGGTTCCTTCGAGCATCCGATGGCGGCCGTCACACCGGCCAAGGCCGACCGGCTGCGCAGGCTCGCCGAGATCTGGCTCGACCGGCACGGCGGGGCGCCGCCGGGAGGTGCCCGGATCGATCTGGTCGGTGTGACCCTCCCCAGGCGCGGCGCCCCCGTCGTGGAACATGTGCGGGGCGTCGCCTGATGGGGTTCGCGCGTGCGTGCTCGGTGGCGCTGGTCGGCGTCGAGGGTGTGGTCGTGGAGGTCCAGGCCGACCTGGAGCCAGGTGTGGCCGCGTTCACGCTCGTCGGCCTGCCGGACAAGAGCCTGGTGGAGAGCCGGGACCGGGTCAGGGCGGCGGTCGTGAACTCGGGCGCCGAATGGCCGCAGAAGAAGCTCACGGTGGGCCTGTCGCCCGCCTCGGTGCCCAAGAGTGGTTCGGGCTTCGACCTCGCCGTCGCCTGCGCGGTGCTCGGCGCGGCCGAGCGGATCGACCCCGCCGCCATCGCCGACGTGGTCATGATCGGGGAGCTCGGCCTCGACGGCAGGGTGCGCCCGGTGAGGGGGGTACTGCCGGCGGTGCTCGCGGCGGCGGAGGCCGGATACCGGCACGTCGTCGTCCCGGAGCAGACCGCGGGCGAGGCCGCCCTCGTGCCGGGCGTCTCGGTACTCGGCGTCCGCAGCCTGCGCCAGCTGATCGCCGTCCTCGGTGACGAACCCGTGCCCGAGGAGCCGGCCGCCGACCGGAGCCGCCCCGACACGATGCTCGCCGGACTGATGGTGCCCGGAGCGGGTCTCGGCGCGGGGCTGGCCCAGCTGTCGGCCGACGGCACGGCGCACCGGCCCGATCTGGCCGAGGTCGCCGGCCAGGGCCGGGCACGCAAGGCCCTGGAGGTGGCGGCGGCGGGTGGCCACCACCTGCTTCTGTCCGGACCACCGGGAGCGGGGAAGACCATGCTGGCCGAACGGCTCACGGCGATCCTGCCGCCGTTGTCCAGGCGGGAATCCCTCGAAGTGACGGCGGTGCACTCGGTCGCGGGCATCCTCCCACCGGGTGAACCCCTGATCAGCAGGGCGCCGTACTGCGCTCCGCATCACTCGGCGACGATGCAGTCACTCGTGGGCGGGGGGAACGGCCTGCCCAGGCCGGGGGCGGTGTCCCTGGCGCACCGGGGTGTCCTCTTCCTCGACGAGGCCCCCGAGTTCTCGGGGCGGGCCCTCGACGCGCTGCGCCAGCCCCTGGAATCCGGACACGTGGTGGTCGCGCGCGCGGCGGGGGTGGTCCGGCTGCCCGCGCGTTTCCTGATGATCCTGGCCGCGAACCCCTGCCCGTGCGGCCGGCACACCCTGGCCGGTGCGGGCTGCGAATGCCCGCCCTCCGCAGTCCGCCGCTATCAGGCGCGCCTCTCCGGGCCGCTGCTCGACCGCGTGGACCTGCGCGTGGAGGTCGAGCCGGTCGGAAGGGCGGACCTGATGGGGAGCGGCGGCCGTGGGGAGTCCTCGGCCGAGGTGGCGACCCGGGTGCGGGAGGCCAGGGTGCGCGCCGCGGAGCGGCTCTCGGGTACCCCGTGGACCACCAACAGCGAAGTGCCGGGGCACGAGCTGCGGACCAGGCTGATGGCCGCGCCGGGCGCTCTGATGGCGGCCGAACGTGACATGGAGCGGGGCGTCCTCACGGCCCGCGGCCTCGACCGGGTTCTCCGCGTGGCATGGACGGTGGCGGATCTGAGGGGCGCCGAGCGGCCTGACGCCTCGGACATCGCGGTGGCGCTGGAACTGCGGACGGGCATCCAGCGAGGCGTGCCGGCGCAGGCGGGTGCCCGGTGAGCACACAGCCGCCCCAGGGTGAGCGGGAGCGGCTGGCGCGTGCCGCCCTGACCCGGGTGTTCGAACCGGGGGACGAGCGGGGCGGCCGCTGGATCCGCGAGCTCGGCCCCGTGGAGCTGGTACGACGCCTCGGTGGCACGGACGCCTCTGCCCAGGCGCTCGACGGGATGACGTCGACACGGCTCGCGGGCTACCGCCTGCGGGCGTCGAGCGCCGATCCGGGGAAGGACCTGGCGGACGTGGCCGCGGCCGGCGGGCGGTTCGTCTGCCCCGGCGACCAGGAATGGCCGAGCCAGCTCGACGACCTGGGGGACGCCCGGCCCATCGGGCTCTGGGTCCGGGGCCGGGCCGACCTGCGCCTCTGGGCGCTGCGCTCGGTCGCTCTGGTCGGCGCCCGGGCCTGCACACCCTACGGCGCGCACATGGCGGCGACGCTCGCCGCGGGTCTGGCCGAGCGGGGCTGGGTCGTGGTCTCCGGCGCGGCGTTCGGAGTGGACGGCGCGGCGCACCGGGGGGCGCTGGCCGCGGGCGGGGCGACCATGGCGGTCCTGGCCTGCGGGGTGGACGTGGCGTACCCACGCGGACACGCCGAGCTGATCGGGCGCATCGTGGAGCAGGGCGTGGTCATGGGCGAGCTGCCGCCCTCGGACCACCCGACGCGCACGCGATTCATCCTGAGGAACAGGGTGATCGCGGCGCTCACCAGAGGCACCGTGGTGGTGGAGGCCGAGTACCGCAGCGGATCACTCGTCACGGCGAGGAACGCCCGGCGCCTGGGCCGCTTCACCATGGGTGTGCCGGGCCCCGCGACCAGCGGTCTCTCGGCCGGGGTCCACGAACTCCTGCGCGGTGAGGGCGTCCTGGTCACCGATGCCGCCGAGATCTGCGAACTCGTGGGGCGCATCGGAGAGCTCGCGCCGGTCAGGAACGGCCCCGTCCTGCCCAGGGACCACCTCGACGCCGCCTCCGCGCGAGTCCTGGAGGCACTGCCCCGGGCAGGCGTGATGGGCGGGCGTGACGTGGCCCGGAGTGCGGGGACGTCGACGGACGAAGCGCTCGGCCGGTTGTACGAACTCCACTCACTGGGGTTCGTCGAACGGGAGGGCGACGGGTGGCGGTTGACGCCGGGACGCACACGTGACGGGGACGCGCGGCGAGGCGGTACTTGACCCGGAGCATTCGGGTGAAAAGGTGATGCCGAAGACCTCGGTGCCACCCCGTCGGGCGTCCGGGGCCGGTGCGAGCGGTGGACGGCCCTTGCCGTCGGCCTCCGCCGGCCCCTGCCGGGCGGCGGCGGAACGACGGATTTGGAACGCAATCGCACAGCACGGTTCCTTTGTCCTGCGCGTACCGCAACACCTCAGTCACGCTACGCTCACGAGGAATCCGCCCCACGGACACGTCCCAGTACTTCACAGCAGAACGGCTCAAGGCACCACATGCCCCAGCACACCTCCGGGTCTGACCGCGCGGCAGTACCACCGGCTGCGCGTGGCACTGTGCGCCCTCCCGCCCCTACCTCGCTCGACGAACTGTGGCGGTCGTACAAGACCACCGGTGACGAGAGGCTGCGGGAGCAGCTGATCCTGCACTACTCACCCCTGGTGAAGTACGTCGCGGGCCGTGTCAGTGTCGGGCTGCCGTCCAACGTGGAACAGGCGGACTTCGTCTCCTCCGGAGTCTTCGGGCTGATCGACGCCATCGAGAAGTTCGACATCGAACGGGCCATCAAGTTCGAGACGTACGCGATCACCAGGATCCGCGGCGCGATGATCGACGAACTCCGCGCGCTGGACTGGATCCCGCGGTCCGTGCGGCAGAAGGCGCGCAATGTCGAGCGTGCCTACGCCACCCTGGAGGCGCAGTTGCGGCGCACGCCGTCGGAGGCGGAGGTCGCCGCGGAGATGGGTATCGCCCTGGAGGAACTGCACGCCGTTTTCAGCCAGTTGTCGCTCGCGAACGTGGTGGCGCTCGAGGAACTGCTGCATGTCGGCGGCGAAGGCGGCGACCGGCTGAGCCTGATGGACACGCTGGAGGACACCGCGGCCGACAACCCGGTCGAGGTCGCCGAGGACCGTGAGCTCAGACGGCTGCTGGCCCGCGCCATCAACACCCTTCCCGACCGGGAGAAGACCGTGGTCACGCTCTACTACTACGAAGGCCTCACCCTCGCCGAGATCGGCAACGTCCTGGGGGTCACCGAGAGCCGGGTCAGCCAGATCCACACCAAGTCGGTGCTGCAGCTCCGGGCGAAGCTGGCCGACGCCGGCCGCTGAGACGGAACCGCTTCGGCCACCCGACCGCGGACGCGGACCCCTCGTCGAACCGACGCCGCCGTAGAGTGGAGGCGTGCCCAGGATTCGAGCGGCCTCCGTGGCCGAGCACCGGACCATGCAGCGCGGCGCCCTCCTGGACGCCGCGCGCTCCCTGCTGTCCGAGGGCGGTACGGAAGCGCTGACCTTCCCCGCTCTCGCCGAGCGCACCGGCCTCGCCAGGTCCTCCGTCTACGAGTACTTCCGCTCCCGCGCGGCCGTGGTCGAGGAGCTCTGCGCCGTCGACTTCCCCGTCTGGGCCGCCGAGGTCGAGAACGCGATGGAACGGGCCGGGACACCCGAGGCGAAGATCGAGGCCTATGTCCGCCGGCAGCTCGACCTGGTCGGGGACCGGCGGCACCGCGCGGTCGTGGCGATCTCCGCGAGCGAGCTGGACGCGGGCGCGCGCGAGAAGATCCGTGCCGCGCACGGCGGCCTCATCGCCATGATCGTCGAGGCGCTCGCCGACCTGGGCCACACCGAGCCGAGGCTCGCGGCCATGCTGCTGCAGGGCTCCGTCGACGCGGCGGTGCGCAGGATCGAGCTCGGCGCGGCCGAGGAGCCGGGCACCGTGGCGGACACCGCCGTGGCCATGGTCCTGCGCGGCGTACGGGGCTGAGCGGCCCGCCGGCCCGCCGCCCCGGGCAGGGGTACCCCGAACACCGGCAGCAGCCGGGAGGGCCCCCGCCGCAGCAGTGACGGAGGGAGCAGCGACAGCGGGTCCAGGTAGACGTCCCCGCGCCGCAGGCCCCAGTGCAGGCACCCTGAGGCGCAGTGGGAGGCCTCCTCGCCCAGTACGCCCACCACCTCCCCCGCGACCACTTCGTCGCCCTCGGCGACCCGGGCCAGTACCGGCTCGTACGTGAAGCGGAGCGGCGGGTCCGCGCTGCCGGACACGTCGACGGAGACCACTCCGCGCCCCGCCACCGCGCCCGCGAAGGCGACCCGGCCCGGGGCGGCCGCGCGCACCGGGGTGCCCGGCCGGGCGGCCGCGAGGTCGGCTCCGCGGTGTCCCGGCCCGTACGGGCCGGTGGGCGGCTCCCAGCCCCGTACGACCACGGGGCGTCCCGCGAGCGGCCAGACGCGGTCGCCGCCCGGCGGCGCGCCCGTGGCGGCCCCGGCGGTGGCCGGCCCCGCAAGCAGCGCGAGCAGGGCGGTGAGGAGGGCGACGAGCGGCGCGGCCAGGCGCGCGGCGGGCGGTGGGGGCGGCAGCACCACGGGCCACGCGCCCCGCCCCGGTGCTCCGGGCAGGGCGTCGCACGGCCGGCGGGCGGCTTCTCCAGGTGAGCGGCTCATGACGGAGACGATCTCCCGTGACCCGCGTACCGCGGGGATCACGGTCACGATCTGTGGACGGCCGGAAGCTTGTGGACATCGCCGTCACCCGGCACCCGGCGGGTCCCGTACACTTCTTCTGGCGATCCGGGTCACCGGGTCGACTTCGCACGCCCCGCCACCTCCCTCTCTGCGGAGGGTGGCCGCGCTCCTCGGTCCCTTGTGGCACGGCGCGACGGGGCGTCAGGCGCGACAGCAATCCTGCGGTCGCGAAAACCGAGTACCTCAAGGAGTACGGCCATGGCCGTCGTCACGATGCGGGAGCTGCTGGAGAGCGGCGTCCACTTCGGTCACCAGACCCGTCGCTGGAACCCGAAGATGAAGCGCTTCATCTTCACCGAGCGCAACGGCATCTACATCATCGACCTGCTCCAGTCGCTGTCGTACATCGACCGCGCCTACGAGTTCGTCAAGGAGACCGTCGCCCACGGCGGCTCCATCATGTTCGTGGGTACGAAGAAGCAGGCCCAGGAGGCCATCGCCGAGCAGGCGACGCGCGTCGGCATGCCGTACGTCAACCAGCGTTGGCTCGGTGGCATGCTCACCAACTTCTCCACCGTCTACAAGCGCCTTCAGCGTCTGAAGGAGCTCGAGCTCATCGACTTCGAGGACGTGGCCGCCTCCGGCCTCACCAAGAAGGAGCTCCTGGTCCTCTCCCGCGAGAAGGCCAAGCTGGAGAAGACCCTCGGTGGTATCCGCGAGATGCAGAAGGTGCCGAGCGCCGTCTGGATCGTCGACACCAAGAAGGAGCACATCGCCGTCGGTGAGGCGCGCAAGCTCCACATCCCGGTCGTCGCGATCCTCGACACCAACTGCGACCCCGACGAGGTCGACTACAAGATTCCGGGCAACGACGACGCGATCCGCTCCGTCACCCTGCTCACCCGCGTGATCGCCGACGCCGTCGCCGAGGGCCTCATCGCCCGCTCCGGTGCCGCCACCGGCGACTCGAAGCCGGGCGAGAAGGCCGCCGGTGAGCCCCTCGCCGAGTGGGAGCGCGACCTGCTCACGGGTGAGAAGAAGGACGACGCCGAGGTCCAGTCCTCGGTCGAGACCGAGAAGGACGCCGAAGCCGACGCCCAGCCGGCCGCCATCGCCGCCGAGCAGGACGAGGCCCCCGCCGCCGAGGCCCCCGCCGCCGAGGCGCCGGCCGCGGACGCCGAGCAGGCCTGACCCGTCAGTCACGGCTGAACGACGGCGGGGGCCGGTGCGCAGGCACCGCCCCCGCCGTCCACCCGTAGATCTTTCAGACTTCGAGAGAGAAACAGACTCATGGCGAACTACACCGCCGCTGACGTCAAGAAGCTCCGTGAGCTCACCGGCGCCGGCATGATGGACTGCAAGAAGGCCCTCGACGAGGCCGACGGCAACGTCGACGGCGCCGTCGAGGCGCTCCGCATCAGGGGCCAGAAGGGCGTCGCCAAGCGCGAAGGCCGTTCCGCCGAGAACGGTGCCGTCGTCTCCCTCGTCTCCGAGGACAAGACGTCCGGCGTCCTGCTCGAGCTGAAGTGCGAGACGGACTTCGTCGCCAAGGGCGACAAGTTCCAGGCCGTCGCCAACACGCTCGCCGCCCACGTCGCCGCGACCTCCCCGGCCGACATCGAGGCGCTCCTCGCCTCGGAGATCGAGCCCGGCAAGACCGTCCAGGCGTACGTGGACGAGGCGAACGCCAACCTCGGCGAGAAGATCGTCCTGGACCGCTTCGCGCAGTTCACCGGCGACTACGTCTCCGTCTACATGCACCGCACCATGCCCGACCTGCCGCCGCAGATCGGTGTCCTGGTCGAGCTGGACAAGGCCGACGCCGAGCTGGCGAAGGGTATCGCCCAGCACATCGCCGCCTTCGCCCCGAAGTACCTCTCCCGCGAGGACGTCCCGGCCGAGGTCGTCGAGGCCGAGCGCCGCGTCGCCGAGGAGACCACGCGCGCCGAGGGCAAGCCCGAGGCCGCTCTCCCGAAGATCGTCGAGGGTCGCGTCAACGGCTTCTTCAAGGAGGCCACCCTCCTCGGCCAGCCCTACGCGCTGGACAACAAGAAGTCCGTTCAGAAGGTCCTGGACGAGGCCGGTGTCACCCTGAAGCGCTTCACGCGCATCAAGGTCGGCATCTGAGTCCGTCCGCGAACAACGGTGGACCCCGATAGGGTCTGGTGCAGTCGTCGGCCGCACGCAGCCGGACGACCGCAGATCTGACGAGGAGGCCATTGCCGCTGAGGGACGACAGACCCACCGGCAATGGCCTTCTTCGTATGTGCACGAGGAGAATCTCCATGAACAAGGGCGCGGACGCCACACAGGGTGACCACAAGCGCGACGACGGCACGATTTCCGGACGTTTCATGCTGAAGCTGTCCGGCGAGGCCTTCGCCGGTGGCGGAGGCCTCGGTGTCGACCCCGATGTCGTGCACACCATCGCCCGCGAGATCGCCGCGGTCGTGCGCGACGGCGCGGAGATCGCGGTCGTCATCGGCGGCGGCAACTTCTTCCGTGGCGCCGAGCTCCAGCAGCGCGGCATGGACCGGGCGAGGTCCGACTACATGGGCATGCTCGGTACGGTCATGAACTGCCTGGCGTTGCAGGACTTCCTGGAGAAGGAAGGCATCGACTCACGCGTCCAGACCGCGATCACCATGGGCCAGGTCGCGGAGCCGTACATCCCGCTCCGTGCCGTGCGGCACCTGGAGAAGGGACGCGTCGTGATCTTCGGTGCCGGCATGGGCATGCCGTACTTCTCCACCGACACGACCGCGGCCCAGCGCGCCCTGGAGATCGACGCCGAGGCGCTGCTGATGGGGAAGAACGGAGTGGACGGGGTCTACGACTCCGACCCGAAGACGAACCCCGACGCGGTGAAGTTCGACGCGCTGGAGTACGGCGAGGTGATCGCCCGCGACCTCAGGGTCGCCGACGCCACCGCCATCACGCTCTGCCGCGACAACCAGCTCCCCATCCTCGTCTTCGAACTGACCGCGGAGGGCAATATCGCCCGCGCGGTCAAGGGTGAGAAGATCGGCACGCTGGTGAGCGACGAGAGCACCCGGGCCTGACGGCCCAGAAGATGGACAACGGCCTGCCGGTCGGACACCGTGCAGGTGAGGACGCGACGCAGGATCCGCAGGACCGGGCGATGCCGGGTCCGCTCAAGACACGCAGGAGCACGTGGTGATCGAAGAAATCCTCCTCGAGGCCGAGGAGAAGATGGAGAAGGCCGTCGTCGTCGCGAAAGAGGACTTCGCCGCGATCCGTACCGGCCGTGCGCACCCGGCGATGTTCAACAAGATCGTCGCGGACTACTACGGCGCGCTGACCCCGATCAACCAGCTCGCCTCGTTCTCGGTCCCCGAACCGCGGATGGCCGTGGTGACCCCGTTCGACAAGAGCGCACTGCGCAACATCGAGCAGGCGATCCGTGACTCCGACCTCGGCGTCAACCCCAGCAATGACGGCAACATCATCCGTGTGACGTTCCCGGAGCTCACCCAGGACCGCCGCAAGGAGTACATCAAGGTCGCCAAGACCAAGGCCGAGGACTCCAAGATCTCGATCCGCTCCATCCGCCGCAAGGCCAAGGAGTCGCTCGACAAGCTCGTCAAGGACAAGGAGTCCGGCGAGGACGAGGTCCGCCGCGCGGAGAAGGAGCTCGACGACACCACCGCGAAGTACGTCGCGCAGGTGGACGAGCTGCTCAAGCACAAGGAAGCCGAGCTGCTCGAAGTCTGATGAACGACTCTTCCTGGGGCGCCCCGCGGGGAGCCGGTTATCGGAGCGCGCCCGAGATGGGGGCCGCTCCGGCGGGTCCTGCATACGATGTGTACGGCGCCCAGCAGACTCGGCCCATGCCCATCGTGCCGGACGCTCCCGACGCAGGTAGAGACGCTGACGACCGCGACGACCGGAACGGGGACGCCGCCGCGCGCGTCAGCGGCCCCCTGTTCCGTGACGAGAAGCCGCAGGAGCCCATGTCCACCCCGTTGCCGTCGCCCCCGCCGCAGAAGAAGCGTGCGGGGCGTGATCTGCGTGCGGCCATAGGGGTCGGCCTCGGGCTCGGCGCGGTCGTCGCCGGGTCGCTCTTCATCGTGAAGGCCGTCTTCGTCGGTGTGGTCGTGATCGCGGTGGTGGTGGGGCTCTGGGAGCTCACCTCCCGCCTGAAGGAGCGCAAGGGGATCAACGCCCCCCTCGTGCCGCTCGCCGTCGGCGGTGCCGCCATGGTGGTCGCCGGCTACGTGCGGGACGCGGAGGGCGCGTGGGTCGCCATGGCGCTCACGGCGCTCGCGGTCCTCGTCTGGCGGATGACGGAGCGGCCGGAGGGCTACCTCAAGGACGTCACGGCCGGTGTGTTCGCCGTGTTCTACGTGCCGTTCCTGGCGACGTTCGTCAGCATGATGCTCACCGCGGACGACGGGCCGTGGCGGGTGCTGACGTTCCTGCTGCTGACGGTGGTCGCGGACACCGGAGCGTACGCAGTCGGCTGGCGCTACGGCACGCACAAGCTGGCGCCTCGCATCAGCCCCGGGAAGACCCGTGAAGGCCTCTTCGGCGCGATCGGCTTCGCGATGGCCGCCGGTGCGCTCTGCATGGAGTTCCTGATCGACGACGGCCGCTGGTGGCAGGGGCTGCTCCTCGGTCTCGCGGTCGCCGCCAGCGCCACGCTGGGGGACCTCGGCGAGTCCATGATCAAGCGGGATCTGGGCATCAAGGACATGGGCACGCTGCTGCCCGGCCACGGCGGCATCATGGACCGGCTCGACTCGCTGCTGCCGAGCGCCCCGGTCGTGTGGATGCTGCTGGTGCTGTTCGTCGGATCCGGCTGAGCCGCGCGGCCGTCCCCGCGTCGTGGTTCCACGGGGCGGGGCCCACCGTCCACCGGGCGGCGGGCCCCGCCCCGTGGGCGTCCGACGACGGCGGGACAGCTTCCAGCCGTTCCCGCGGAGGCGGACGGCGACGTGGACGGCGCCCAGGGCCCACACCTCGGGAGCGCTCACGTGAGGACCCTGCCGACGTCCGGCGAGTCCGGCTGCGACCGGTACTCGGGGGTCCATGGCCCGCCCGTGCCCGCGTCCCCGGTGCCGATGCCCCCGGAGGCCGGGAACCGTGAGGGCCCTGGGCCGGCGGACGGGCCCGCCGGTACGGGGCGTCCGTCGTGCGATCGGTCACTGTCGCCGCGTACGGCCGGGCCGCCCCCCGGGCCGTGGCACGCCTGTGACGACGGCCGGCGGCTGCCTCGCGGGCGTGCGCGGAGCCCTCCGGCGGCCCGGAGGCCCCGGGGCACCCCGGCGTGTCTGCGACACTGGAGGAACCATGCCTAAGCCCGGAGAACTCACTTTCGTCGCGCCCCGCGGAGCCAAGAGGCCGCCGCGGCACCTCGCCGACCTCACACCCGACGAGCGCAAGGAAGCAGTCGCCGCGACCGGCGAGAAGCCCTTCCGCGCCAAGCAGCTGTCGCAGCACTACTTCACGCGGTACGCGCACGACCCGGCGGAGTGGACCAACATCCCGGCCGCGTCACGCGACAAGCTCGCCGAGGCGATGTTCCCCGACCTGATGTCGGTCATGCGCCACATCAGCTGTGACGACGACACCACCCGCAAGACGCTGTGGAAGCTGCACGACGGGACGCTCGTCGAGTCGGTCCTCATGCGCTACCCGGACCGGGTGACCATGTGCATCTCGTCGCAGGCGGGCTGCGGGATGAACTGTCCGTTCTGCGCGACCGGGCAGGCCGGGCTCGACCGCAACCTGTCGACCGCCGAGATCGTGCACCAGATCGTGGACGGCATGCGGGCGCTGCGCGACGGCGAGGTCCCGGGCGGCCCGGCGCGGCTCTCCAACATCGTCTTCATGGGCATGGGCGAGCCGCTGGCCAACTACAAGCGCGTGGTGGGGGCGATCCGCCGGCTGACGGACCCGGAGCCGGACGGCCTGGGGCTGTCGCAGCGGGGGATCACCGTCTCCACGGTAGGACTGGTCCCGGCGATGCTGCGTTTCGCCGACGAGGGCTTCAAGTGCCGTCTCGCGGTCTCGCTGCACGCACCGGACGACGAGCTGCGCGACACCCTCGTGCCCGTGAACACCCGCTGGAAGGTCCGTGAGGTCCTGGACGCCGCGTGGGAGTACGCGGAGAAGTCGGGCCGCCGCATCTCCATCGAGTACGCGCTGATCCGTGACATCAACGACCAGGCGTGGCGGGGTGACCGGCTGGGCCGTCTGCTCAAGGGCAAGCGGGTACACGTCAACCTCATCCCGCTGAACCCGACCCCGGGCTCCAAGTGGACCGCCTCGCGGCCCGAGGACGAGAAGGCGTTCGTCGAGGCCATCGCGGCCCACGGCGTACCGGTCACCGTCCGGGACACCCGCGGCCAGGAGATCGACGGCGCCTGCGGGCAGCTGGCTGCCTCGGAGCGCTGAAGCCGTCCCCGGTGGGCGGGCGCCGTCCGCCCGGTCCGGCGTGATCCGGCCGGACCGGCGTGATCCGGCCGGTGTAGCCTGGCCCGGAAATCAACTTCATATTCCGACAGGGGAGCGCCACAGCGCTGAGAGTGCGGCACCGAGGACAGGTCGGCCGCAGACCCTCTGAACCTCGCCCGGGTCATTCCGGGTAGGAAGTTCGGACCTTACTCAAGCTGTTGCGCCCTGCCCGCTCGCCGAGCGGGCAGGGCCGCGTCTCTTCCTGGTCACCTCCAGGAGGAATCATCATGAACACCACCACGAAGTACGCGGCGACGGCGCTCGCCGCCGCGCTCGGCGTCACCGTGCTCGCGGGCTGCGGCGGCTCCGAGGACGAGGCTTCGGGCGATGCGGGGGCGGGTTCCAAGACCGTCACTCTGGTCAGCCACGACTCGTTCAACGCCTCGGACGCCGTCCTGAAGGCGTTCACGAAGGAGACCGGCTACAAGGTCGAGGTGCTCAAGAGCGGTGACGCCGGAGCGGCGCTCAACCAGGAGATCCTGACCAAGGGATCCCCCCGCGGCGACGTGTTCTTCGGCGCCGACAACACGCTGCTCTCCCGCGCGCTCGACAACGGCCTGTTCACGCCCTACGAGGCGAAGGGCCTCGACCGCGTCGCGGCCGACACCCAGCTCGACGCGGACAAGCACCGGGTCACCCCCGTCGACACCGGCGACGTCTGCGTCAACTACGACAAGAAGTACTTCGCCGACAGGAAGCTCGACCCGCCGACGTCCTTCGAGGACCTGCTGAAGCCCGCGTACAAGAACCTCCTCGTCACCGAGAACGCGGCCACCTCGTCGCCCGGCCTCGGCTTCCTCCTCGGTACCGTCGCCAGCCAGGGCGAGACCGGCTACCAGGACTACTGGAAGAAGCTGAAGAGCAACGGGGTCAAGGTCGTCGACGGCTGGGAGCAGGCCTACAACGAGGAGTTCTCCGGCTCCGCCGGCGGCAGGAAGGCGAAGGCCGACCGGCCGCTCGTCGTCTCGTACGCCTCCAGCCCGCCCGTCGAGGTGCTGTACGCGGATCCGAAGCCCACCGAGGCTCCGACCGGCGTGGCCACCGGCACCTGCTTCCGCCAGATCGAGTTCGCCGGCCTGCTGAACGGTGCCGAGAACGAGGCGGGGGGCAAGGCGCTGCTGGACTTCATGATCAGCAAGCGGTTCCAGGAGGACATGCCGCTGAACATGTTCGTGAACCCGGTGGTGGAGGACGCGGAACTGCCCGAGCTCTTCACGGAGTTCGGTGCGACCGTCGACAAGCCGGCGACCGTGGATCCGGAGAAGATCGCCAAGAACCGTGAGCAGTGGGTCCAGTCGTGGTCCTCGCTCGTCGTGAAGTAGGCCCCCGGCCCGCGCGCGGGGGGAGCGCGGCGCGACTCGGTCTCATGACCGTGCCCGTCGTGTTCTTCGCGCTGTTCTTCGCCTACCCGGTCGCCGCCATCGTCGGCCGGGGGCTGAGGACGGACGGTGTCTGGCAGTTCGGCCGGATCGGCACGGTGCTGAGCCGGCCGGACATCCTCGACGTCCTCTGGTTCACCACCTGGCAGGCGTTCGCCTCGACCGCGCTCACTCTGCTGATCGCACTGCCCGGCGCCTACGTCTTCGCCCGCTTCGACTTCCCCGGCAGACAGCTGCTGCGGGCCGTGGTGACCGTGCCGTTCGTCCTGCCGACCGTCGTCGTGGGGACGGCGTTCCTGGCCCTGCTGGGGCGCGGCGGGTTCCTCGACGAGCTCTGGGGCGTCCGGCTCGACACGACCGTGTGGGCGATCCTCCTCGCCCACGTGTTCTTCAACTACGCGGTCGTCGTCCGGACCGTCGGCGGGCTGTGGGCGCAGCTGGACCCCCGGCAGGAGGAGGCGGCCCGGGTGCTCGGAGCCGGCCGGTTCACCGCCTGGCGGCGGGTGACCCTGCCCGCGCTGGCTCCGGCCGTGGCCGCGGCGGCCCTGATGGTCTTCCTCTTCACCTTCACCTCGTTCGGCGTCGTCCAGATCCTCGGCGGTCCGGCCTACTCCACGCTCGAGGTGGAGATCTACCGGCAGACCGCCCAGCTGCTCGACCTGCCGACGGCCGCCGTACTGACCCTCGTGCAGTTCGCCGCGGTCGCCGGGATCCTGGCCGTGCACGCCTGGACCGTGCGGCGCAGGGAGACGGCCCTGAAGCTCGTCGACCCGTCGCAGACGGCCCGGCCGCCCCGTGGCGCCGGGCAGCGCGCGCTGCTCGGCGGCGTCCTGCTGACCGTGCTGCTCCTCGTCCTGCTGCCTCTCGGTGTGCTGGTGGAACGCTCGCTGGACACTTCGGGCGGCTACGGTTTCGGGTTCTACCGCGCGCTGCGGTCCGCCGACGCCAACGGCTCCACCTTCCTGGTGCCGCCGCTCGACGCCATCGGCAACTCCCTGCGCTACGCGCTGGTCGCGACTCTCATCGCCCTCGTGGTCGGGGGCCTTGCGGCAGCCGCCCTGACCAGACGGGCCGGGCCGCTGGTGCGCGGCTTCGACGCCCTGCTGATGCTGCCGCTCGGAGTGTCGGCGGTGACCGTGGGCTTCGGTTTCCTGATCACGCTCGACGAGCCGCCGCTCGACCTGCGTACGTCCTGGATCCTCGTCCCGCTCGCCCAGGCCCTGGTGGGTGTGCCGTTCGTCGTACGGACCATGCTGCCCGTCCTGCGTGCCGTGGACGAGCGGCTGCGCGAGGCCGCCGCGGTGCTCGGCGCCTCGCCGCTG
>NZ_JBISCE010000050.1:0-1156 GCF_044385685.1 Streptomyces sp. ALB3
GGCGACGCTGGGGTCGTCGGGACAGGCGAACTACGCGGCGGCGAACGCGTTCCTCGATGCTCTGGCCGAGGTCCGTCGGGCCGAAGGGCTGGCGGGTCTGTCGCTGGGCTGGGGACCTTGGGCCCAAGGCGGGATGCTCGGGCGTCTCGACACAGCCGACCTCCAGCGCATGGCGCGGGACGGCGTCATGCCGCTGAGCGCAGACGAAGGGCTGTCCTTGCTCGACGCGGCCCCGGGTGGCGGCGCAGGCGCGCTGATTCCCATCAAGCTGGACCGTGCCGCTCTGCGTCGCCTCGCTTCCACTTCTGCTCTCCCTCCGCTGTTCCATGAGCTCGTACGGCTGCCCAGGACACGAGCTGCCCATGCCGGAGCAGCCCGGGGGACCGCGCTCGCCGATCGTGTGGCCGCGCTCGCACCCGCAGACCGGGAGCGGTTCGTGGAGGAACTGGTCAAGGCCCAGGTCGCGACCGTACTCGGACACGCCTCCGGCCAGGACATCGAAGCCGCTCAGGCGTTCAAGGAGCTGGGGTTCGACTCCCTCACCGCTGTCGAACTGCGCAACAGGCTCGCGACGGCGACGGGGTTGCAGTTGCCGGCCACCCTCGTCTTCGACTATCCGACCCCTGCGGAGTTGGCCTCGTTCCTCCTTTCCCAGGCACTCGGGGACGACGGCTCCCCCCGGGAGTCAGCGGTGTCCGACGTCTCGGTCGACGATCCGATCGCGATCGTCGGCATGAGCTGCCGCTACCCGGGGGCGGTGTCCGATCCGGAGGGTCTGTGGCGACTGCTGGCAGGCGGCGGTGACGGTATCGACGGCTTCCCCACCGACAGGGGATGGGACGTCGACAGGCTGTTCGACGCCGACCCTGACCGGACGGGTACGACCTACACGCAGCAGGGCGGCTTCCTCTACGGAGCCGCTGAGTTCGACCCCGAGTTCTTCGGGATCTCGCCGCGTGAGGCGGTGGCGATGGATCCCCAGCAGCGGCTCCTCCTCGAAGCCTCGTGGGAGGCAGTGGAACGGGCGGGCATCGACCCCAGCTCTCTGCGCGGCAGCCGCACCGGTGTGTTCGCCGGCGTGATGTACCACGACTACGCCTCCCGGCTCAAAGCCGTTCCTGACGACACCGAGGGCTATCTCGGCATCGGCAACTCG
>NZ_JBISCE010000051.1:0-1048 GCF_044385685.1 Streptomyces sp. ALB3
GCGGAGGTGTCCCTGGCTGAGGGGGACGGGCTGGTGTTGACGGGGCGGTTGTCGCTTCAGTCGCACGGGTGGCTTGCTGATCATGTGGTGCTGGGTTCGGTGTTGTTGCCGGGTACGGCGTTCGTGGAGTTGGTGTTGTATGCGGGCGAGCGGGTGGGGTGTGGGTATCTGGAGGAGTTGACGCTGCAGGCGCCGTTGGTGATGCCTGAGCGTGGTGGTGTGTCGTTGCAGTTGTCGGTGGGTGGGCCTGCGGCGGATGGTCGTCGGGTGGTGGGTGTGCATTCGCGGTCGGCTGAGGATGCTGATGGTGAGTGGGTGCGGCACGCGACGGGTGTGCTGGCATCGGTGGGTGCGGGCTCGGGTGAGTCGTTGGGGGAGTGGCCGCCGCGGGATGCTGCGGTAGTCGGTGTGGAGGGGTACTACGAGGAACTCCTGGAGCTCGGGTACGGGTACGGCCCGGTCTTTCAGGGGTTGCGGGCGGTGTGGCGACGCGGCGTGGAGGTCTTCGCCGAGGTTGCGTTGCCGGAGGAGATCTCCGGGGACGGGTTTGGCGTACATCCGGCCCTGCTGGATGCGGCGTTGCACGCCATGGGGCTGGCCGGTGACCGGAATGAGGACGGTGGGGGGACAGGCCTGCCGTTCGCGTGGTCGGGGGTTGCTCTGCATGCGGTGGGTGCGTCGGTTCTGAGGGTGCGGATCTCGCCGGCTGGTTCCGGGGTGTCGGTGGTGCTGGCTGATGCGGCTGGTGAGCCGGTGGCGTCGGTGGATTCTTTGGTGTTGAGGCCCGTCTCTGCGGAGCAGGTGCAGGGCTCGGGCGTGTTGCGTGATGCGTTGTTCGAGGTGGAGTGGGTCGAGCGTGCGCGGGTTGTGGATGGTGAGGTTCCTGCTGTCCGGGTGGTGACCGGTCTGGATGTGTTGGACGTGGTGCCGGGTGTGGTGGCGGTGTCGTTCGCGGCTTCGTCCTCTGCTTCTGCTTCGTCTTCTGGTTCGGTGTCGGGGGATGTGGTGTCCCGGACGCATGAGGGTGCGGCGCGGGTACTGGGTTTGG
>NZ_JBISCE010000052.1:0-1038 GCF_044385685.1 Streptomyces sp. ALB3
GCTCGAAGTGGCTTTGTACCGGCTCGTTTCCTCGTGGGGTGTCAAGCCCGACTATCTACTCGGACATTCGATCGGTGAGTTGTCGGCCGCGCATGTGGCCGGGGTGTTGTCGCTGGAGGACGCGGCGCGGCTGGTGGCGGCCCGGGGCCGTTTGATGCAGGCGTTGCCGGCGGGCGGTGCGATGGCCTCGCTCCAGGCGACGGAGGACGAGGTCCTGCCGCTGCTGACCGACGGCGTCTCCGTCGCCGCGCTCAACGGGCCCCGATCCACCGTGGTCTCGGGTGACGAGGACGCCGTGCTCGCGATCGCGGCTCGTTTCGAGGCGGAGGGGCGTAAGACCAAGCGGCTGCGGGTGAGTCATGCGTTCCACTCGCCGCGCATGGACGGCATGCTGGAGGAGTTCCGCACGGTTGCCGAGGGGCTTGCCTTCCACCGGCCCGAGATCGCCATCGTGTCCAACGTGACCGGCCAGGTCGTGACCGGCGACGAGCTGTGCTCGGCGGACTACTGGGTGCGCCACGTCCGTGAGGCGGTCCGCTTCGTCGACGGCATGCGCACCCTGAAGGACCAGGGCGTGGACACGTTCCTGGAGCTGGGCCCGGACGGTGTCCTGTCCGCGATGGGCCAGGACTGCGTCGAGGACGCGGCCTTCGCCCCCGTGCTGCGCAAGGACCGTGACGAACCGCAGTCGCTGGTGCGGGCGCTGGCCGAGGCACACGTGCGGGGTGTACCCGTCGCATGGGACGCGTATTTCGCGCCCTCGGGCGCCGTGCGGGTGGAGCTGCCGACCTACGCCTTCCAGCGCGTGCGCTACTGGCCGGAGCCTGCCCCGATCGCCCCCGTGCACCAGGACAGCTCCAGCTCGACGTCGGACCACCGCTTCTGGGACGCCGTTGAGAGCGGTGACCTCGACGCACTGGCCAGGACGCTGGACTCGGCCGAAGTCGGGCCGCTCCGTGAGGTCATGCCTGTCTTGTCGTCATGGCGTCGCCAGTCGCGTGAACTGTCCACCGTGGACGCCTGGCGTTATCGGGTGGC
>NZ_JBISCE010000006.1:0-99671 GCF_044385685.1 Streptomyces sp. ALB3
GCGCGAGGCCGCCGCGGTGCTCGGCGCCTCGCCGCTGCGGGCCTGGCGCGAGGTGGACCTCCCGCTGGTGCGGCGGGCGGTGCTGGTGGCGGCGGGCTTCGCCTTCGCCGTGTCGCTCGGCGAGTTCGGCGCGACCGTGTTCATCGCACGTCCCGACAACCCCACCCTTCCGGTCGCCGTCGCCAGGCTCCTGGGACGCTCCGGGGAGCTCAACTACGGCCAGGCCATGGCCCTCAGCACGATCCTGATGCTCGTCTGCGCGGTGTCGCTGCTCCTGCTCGAACGTATCCGTACCGACCGATCCGGGGAGTTCTGAAGATGCTGGCGGTGGAGTCGGCCACGGTCCGGTTCGGGAAGCGCACGGCGCTCGACGCCGTGGACCTGGAAGTGGCGGACCACGAGATCGTCTGTGTGCTGGGGCCGAGCGGCAGCGGGAAGTCGACTCTGCTGCGGGCGGTGGCCGGCCTGCAGCCCCTGGACGGAGGCCGGGTGCTCCTCGACGGCGCCGACCAGGCGCCCCTGCCCGTGCACCGGCGTGGGGTGGGCCTGATGTTCCAGGACCACCAGCTCTTCCCGCACCGCGACGTCGGCGCCAACGTGGCCTTCGGGCTGAGGATGCACGGCGTCCCACGGCACGAACGCGACCGGAGAGCCGCTGAACTCCTCGACCTGGTCGGCCTGCCGGGCGCCGGCCGGCGGGCCGTCGCCGCGCTGTCCGGTGGCGAACAGCAGCGGGTGGCACTCGCCCGGGCCCTGGCGCCCCGTCCGAAACTGCTGATGCTGGACGAACCCCTGGGTCAGCTGGACCGGAGTCTGCGCGAACGGCTCGTCGTCGAACTGCGCGCGCTCTTCGGCCGGCTCGGCACCACCGTCCTCGCCGTCACCCACGACCAGGGCGAGGCCTTCGCGCTCGCCGACCGCGTCGTGGTCATGCGGGACGGCCGGATCGCCCAGGAGGGCACACCGCTGGAGGTGTGGAGAAGCCCCGCTTCGGCCTTCGTCGCCCGTTTCCTCGGCTTCGACAACGTGGTGGCCGCCACGGTCACGGGTACGGCCGCCGACACGGTCTGGGGCAAGGTGCCGGTGCCGGAGGGCTCGCCGCAGGGCGAGTGCGAGCTCCTGGTGCGGCCGGGCGGCGTCCGGACAGGCGCCGCGAGGGACGGCTTGCGGTGCACGGTGGGCGCGCGCACCTTCCGCGGCCACCACGTCACCGTCCTCCTGCACCCCGACGACGGACCGGCGCTGGCGGCGGAGTGCGGTCTGAGGGACACCCCCGACGAGGGAGCGGTGGTCGGTGTGACGTTCGATCCGCAGGAGACGGTGGTCCTTCCCCCGGCGGGCTGACGCCGAGCCCCGGAGCCGCGTGGGCACGGCCCGCCGGCCGCCCCGACGCCTTCGCCGGCGCCCCCGGGGCCCGACCGCCCGCCGAACCGGCCGAGGGCTCAGTCCGTCAGGCGGGCCAGCGCCCCGGCCGCCTCCTCCACCGTGTCGACGAGCGCGATCCGGGACTCCATCGCCCGGTCCGCGGCGAGCGCGCTCAGCAGTGGCCAGGCGGGCAGCTTCTCCGTCCAGTGCGCGCGGTTCACCAGCACCATGGGCGTGGGCGCGGAACGCGACTCGTAGTAGTTCGGCGTCGCGTTGTCGAAGATCTCCTGCACGGTCCCGGCGGCACCCGGCAGGAAGATCACACCGGCGGTCGAGCGGGCCAGCAGCCCGTCCTCGCGCAGGGCGTTCGCGAAGTACTTGGCGATGTGGTCCGCGAAGGCGTTCGGCGGCTCATGGCCGTAGAACCACGTGGGGATGGCGACCGACGAGCCCCCGTCCGGCCACCGTTCCCGTACGGCGAAGGCGGCCGACGCCCAGTCGGTGACCGACGGGTCGAACGACGGCGTCGACGCGAGCATCTCGCAGGCCTTGACCAGCATCGCGTCGGAGTGCGGAGCCGCGTACGCGCCGAGGTTGGCCGCCTCCATGGCCCCGGGGCCGCCGCCCGTCGCCACGGTCAGACCGCTGCGGGCCAGCTCCCGGCCGAGCACGGCCGCGCCGCGGTAGGCCTCGGACCCGCGGGTCATCGCGTGGCCGCCCATCACACCCACCACGCGCGCCCCGACGAGGTGCTCGTCCAGGGCGTCGGACACCGCGTCGTCGTGGAGTGCCCGGAGCATCGAGGCGAAGACGTCACCGTTCGCCTTGGTCAGCTGGAACCAGCCGTACGCCCGCGCGTCCGGTGTCGCCCCGTAACCGCCCTCCGCCAGGCCCTCGTACAAACCGTCGGGGGTGTAGAGCAGCCCGCGGTACGGGTCGAAGGGGAGACCGGGCACCGGCGGGAAGACGAAGGCCCCGTCCGCGCGTATCTTCGCCTCCGCGCGGGGCTCCATCCGGCAGCCGAGGAAGACGGCGCCCCGGGTGCCGGTCGTGAGCAGCGCGTCACCCCGGTCCGTCAGGTCGACCGCCTGGACGCGGTGGCCGGCCAGCGATCCGGCCGACACCGCCTGGTCGAACGCGGTGAGCGTCTCGATCTCGGTGCCCGGCGCGTAGGTGTACTCGTCCGTGTTCTCCACGCCGCCATGCTACGGACCGGTCCGCCACCGGGTGTCACCCCGTCAGCGGCAGAGCCGCCAGCTCCGCGATCGCCCAGGTCAGCGGAGCGAACACGGCCAGCAGCACCAGGGCACGCAGGGCCGCGGCGGCGCGGAGCGCGGAGGCGGGGGCGCCGAGCCGCAGCAGGGTCCTGGCCGTACGGGCCCGTGCCTGCCTGGCCTCCAGCGCCGTGGTCAGCAGGGTCGCGGTGGTGCAGCCGACGACGAGCACGGCACCCAGCGCGGTGAGCGGGCCGAAGGGGCGGGGCCCGCCGGTGTAGAGCACGGAGGCGGCGATCGCCCCGGACACCACCGCGCAGACGATGCCCAGGGGGCGGCCGATCCGGGTCGCCTCGTCCATCAGCACCCGGCCCGCCAGCAGCCGTACGGCTCCCGGGCGCGCGGCCTGCAGGAGCCGGCCGCACAGATGGGTGAGGCCGGGCCCCGCCATGGCCAGGCCGATCGCGGTGAGGATCCAGCCCGCGAGCACGGCGGCGGGAGTCGAGTCCAGGCGCCCCGGCAGCGGGAAGGGACTGCCCGCCGAGCCGCGGCTCGTGTACGCCTCGACGGCGAGCCCGGCCGCGGCGAGTGCGACTCCCCAGGGCAGCCCCGTCGGCGTCGGGGCGGGCACGAGGTCGTCCTCGGCCTCCTGCGCCTCGGACGGTGCGACCGGCCTGGAGCGCAGCGCCAGTCCGCCGGCCACGGAGGAGGCCAGCGGAACCAGCGCCAGCAGCGTCAGCGCCGCGCCCAGGGGGAGCGGGCTGCCCGCGCCGAGGAACTCGGCCGCTCCGCCGTCGAACGGCAGCCCCGTCAGGTCACCGCGGAGGTGGAGGAAGAAGAGCAGCGCGACCACCGATCCCAGCGTGGTGGAGACGGCCGTCGAGATGGTCGCGAGAACGGCGAGCCGGGCCGGCCCGAGACCCGCGGCGAAGAGCCCGGGCCGGGGCCGGGTGCTCGGATCCGTGCGCGCGACCGCCACCGCGAACTGGACGGTCGCGGCGAGCGGGACGGCGCACCACAGCAGCCGCAGTACCGAACTCGACGCGTTCGCCGGGTGCCCGGAGGCGTACCCCAGGGTGCACAGGAGCAGGAAGCCCACGCCGGCCGACGCGGCGGCGAGGAGCAGACGCCGCATCAGGACCAGGGGGTGCGAGCCGCGGGTCAGACGGAGAGCGAGCACGCCGAGCGGCCTTCCGTATCGGTCGCGGCGGGCAGGGGGACGCTGGTGACGCGGCGGCCGTCCAGCATGCCGACCACCCGGTCGGCGAGCGCGGCGACCTCCGCGTCGTGGGTGGCGAGCACGACGGTGATCTCGTGGGAGCGCGCCGCCGTGGTGAGCGTGCGCAGGAGCTGGGCGCGTTCGGCGTGGTGCAGTGTCGCGGTCGGCTCGTCCGCGAAGATCACGGCAGGCGACGCGGCGAGCGCGCGGGCCACGGAGATCCGCTGGCGCTGCGACTGGAGCAGGGAGTGGGGACGCTTCCTGGCGAGCGGGCCGATGTCCAGGCGCTCCAGCCACTCGGTGGCGGCCTTCTTCGCCGTCCGGTGCGAGACCCCCCGCAGCAGCAGCGGGAGGGCGGCGTTCTCCCAGGCGCTGAGCTCGGGCACGAGCTGCGGCTCGGCCGCGATCCAGCCGAACCTGTCGCGGCGGAGCTGTTCGCGCAGCCGGGGGCCCATGGTGTGCACGGGCACGCTGTTGAACCAGACCTCGCCCTGCTGGGGGACCAGCTGGCCGGAGAGGCAGTGCAGCAGAGTCGTCTTGCCGGACCCGCGGGGCCCGGTCACGGCGAGGACCTCGCCGTCGCGGACACCGAGCGAGACACCGTCGAGCCCCGGCGAGCCGTTGTGGGAGTGGTGCAGGGAACGTGCCCAGATCACGTCGTTGTCGGGCGGGGCCACCATGGCGTACACCTCGGTTCGGATCAGTTTTCCCGTCCCCCGTACGGGGGAACGAAGTCAATGCCGATCGGTCACTCGGCACGCTAGGCAGCCGGAGCGGGGTGTCGGGACAGTACGCGGCCCGGATGCCCCCCTTCTCACTCGAACGGGTGCATCCGGGCCGTGTGGTCCGCAGGGGGTGACTGCCGGAAGCCGTGTCGGCGGCAGCCGGTGGCGTCGGTCAGAGCTTCGTCCAGGCCTCCGTCAGCACGGTGCGCAGGATGCCCTCGATCTCGTCGAAGGTCGACTGGTCGGAGATCAGCGGCGGCGCGAGCTGGACGACCGGGTCGCCGCGGTCGTCGGCCCGGCAGTAGAGGCCGTTCTCGTACAGCGCCTTGGAGAGGAAGCCGTACAGGACGCGCTCGGTCTCCTCGTCGGTGAACGTCTCCTTGGTCGCCTTGTCCTTGACCAGCTCGATGCCGTAGAAGAAGCCGTTGCCGCGCACGTCGCCGACGATCGGCAGGTCGTGCAGCTTCTGCAGGGTCTTCAGGAACGCGCCCTCGTTGTCCAGGACGTGCTGGTTGAGGCCTTCACGCTCGAAGATGTCGAGGTTGGCGAGACCGACAGCGGCGGATACCGGGTGGCCGCCGAAGGTGTAGCCGTGCAGGAAGGTGTTGTCGCCCTCGTAGAACGGCTCGGCGAGGCGGTCGGAGATGATGCAGGCGCCGATGGGGGAGTAGCCCGAGGTCATGCCCTTGGCGCAGGTGATCATGTCCGGCACGTAGCCGAACTTGTCGCACGCGAACATCGTGCCGAGGCGGCCGAAGGCGCAGATGACCTCGTCCGAGACGAGCAGCACGTCGTACCGGTCGCAGATCTCCCGCACCCGCTGGAAGTAGCCGGGCGGCGGCGGGAAGCAGCCACCGGCGTTCTGCACGGGCTCCAGGAAGACCGCGGCGACGGTGTCCGGGCCCTCGAAGAGGATCTGCTGCTCGATCTGGTCCGCGGCCCAGCGGCCGAAGGCCTCCGGGTCGTCGCCGAAGAGCGGCGCGCGGTAGATGTTCGTGTTGGGCACCTTGTGCGCGCCGGGGACCAGCGGCTCGAACGGGGCCTTGAGAGCGGGCAGACCGGTGATCGACAGGGCGCCCTGGGGGGTGCCGTGGTAGGCCACGGCGCGCGAGATCACCTTGTACTTGGTCGGCTTGCCCTTGAGCTTGAAGTACTGCTTGGCCAGCTTCCAGGCCGTCTCCACCGCCTCGCCGCCGCCGGTGGTGAAGAAGACCTTGTTGAGGTCGCCCGGGGCGTGGTGGGCGAGACGCTCGGCGAGCTCGACGGCCTTCGGATGGGCGTAGGACCACACCGGGAAGAAGGCCAGCTCCTGCGCCTGCTTGTACGCGGTCTCGGCGAGCTCGTGGCGGCCGTGTCCGGCGTTGACCACGAAGAGGCCGGAGAGGCCGTCGAGGTAGCGCTTGCCCTTGTCGTCGTAGATGTAGGTGCCTTCGCCACGCACGATGGTGGGAACGGGCGCGTTCTCGTAGTCCGACATGCGGGTGAAGTGCATCCACAGGTGGTCGTACGCGGTTCGGCTGAGGTCCTTGCTCACGGCTATCGGGTTCCCCACATATAGGTCTGCTTCTTGAGCTTGAGGTAGACGAAGCTCTCGGTGGAGCGCACTCCGGGTATCGCCCGGATGCGTTTGTTGATCGTCTCCAGCAGGTGGTCGTCGTCCTCGCAGACGATCTCCACCATGAGGTCGAAGGAGCCCGCGGTCATCACCACGTACTCGCACTCGGCCATGGCCGACAGGGCCTCGGCCACGGGGTCGAGGTCGCCCTCGACGTTGATCCCGACCATCGCCTGGCGCCGCAGCCCCACGGTGAGCGGGTCCGTGACGGCGACGATCTGCATCACGCCCTGGTCGAGCAGCTTCTGGACGCGCTGGCGTACGGCAGCCTCGGAGAGGCCCACGGCCTTGCCGATCGCGGCGTACGGCCGGCGCCCGTCCTCCTGGAGCTGCTCGATGATTGCGAGGGACACGGCGTCGACCGCTGGGGACGACCCGTTCCCGGTCCTGGAGTCTGCGTTGCGACTGGCCACGCCCCCACTCTGCACCCCGCCTCGTCTGTCTGGCAAGCCCGAATCGATGAAATTCGTTGTCTGGGAGTCCCGATCTGACTGAATCCGAAGTTCGCGGCGGTTGGGTATGTCGAAAGCGTCACCCAACGGTTTAGGGTGGAAGTCTCACCCATCGGACAGTCGACAGGAGGGGTGGTTGTGACCACCGAGGTGCGCCGTCTGCGCAACTACATCAACGGAGAGTTCCGGGACGCCGCGGACGGGCGGACCATCGACGTGGTCAACCCGGTGACGGAAGAGGTCTACGCGACCTCCCCGCTCTCCGGACAGGCCGACGTCGATGCCGCCATGTCCGCCGCGGCCGCCGCGTTCCCCGCCTGGCGTGACGTGACGCCCGCCGAGCGCCAGAAGGCACTGCTGAAGATCGCGGACGCCTTCGAGGAGCGGGCCGAGGACCTGATCAGGGCGGAGTCGGAGAACACCGGCAAGCCGCTGGAGCTCACCCGTACCGAAGAGATCCCGCCGATGGTGGACCAGATCCGGTTCTTCGCGGGTGCCGCCCGGCTGCTGGAAGGCCGCTCGGCCGGCGAGTACATGGAGGGCCTCACCTCCATCGTCCGCCGTGAGCCGGTCGGTGTCTGCGCCCAGGTCGCGCCGTGGAACTACCCGATGATGATGGCCGTGTGGAAGTTCGCCCCGGCGCTCGCCGCGGGCAACACCGTCGTCATCAAGCCGTCCGACACCACGCCGGCGTCGACCGTGCTGATCGCCGAGATCATCGGGCAGATCCTTCCCAAGGGCGTCTTCAACGTCGTCTGCGGCGACCGCGAGACCGGCCGCGCGATGGTCGAGCACCCGGTCCCGGCGATGGCTTCCATCACCGGCTCGGTGCGGGCCGGCATGCAGGTCGCCGAGTCGGCCGCCAAGGACGTCAAGCGGGTCCACCTCGAGCTCGGCGGCAAGGCTCCCGTCGTCGTGTTCGAGGACTCCGACATCGCCAAGGCCGTCGAGGGCATCTCCGTCGCGGGTTACTTCAACGCGGGCCAGGACTGTACGGCCGCCACCCGTGTCATGGTCCACGAGTCCATCCACGACGAGTTCGTCACCGCGCTCGCCAAGGCGGCGGCCGACACGAAGACCGGGCTGCCGGACGACGAGGACGTGCTGTACGGCCCCCTGAACAACGCCAACCAGCTCGCGCAGGTCAGTGGGTTCATCGAGCGCCTCCCCGCGCACGCGAAGGTCGAGGCGGGCGGCCACCGGGTCGGCGACAAGGGATACTTCTACGCCCCCACCGTCGTCTCCGGGCTCCGGCAGGACGACGAGATCATCCAGCACGAGGTCTTCGGGCCCGTCATCACCGTCCAGTCCTTCACGGACGAGGCCCAGGCCGTGGAGTACGCCAACGGCGTGGAGTACGCCCTGGCCTCCTCGGTGTGGACCAAGGACCACTCCCGCGCGATGCGGATGTCCAAGAAGCTCGACTTCGGCTGCGTGTGGATCAACACCCACATCCCCCTCGTCGCCGAGATGCCGCACGGCGGATTCAAGAAGTCCGGCTACGGCAAGGACCTCTCCGCGTACGGCTTCGAGGACTACACCCGCATCAAGCACGTCATGACGTCGCTCGACGACTGACCCGTCCAGCGGAGACCACGGCCCCGGGCCCACGCCCGGGGCCGTTCGCGTGCGTCGGCCGCTCCGGAGCTCGCCGAGGACCCCCTGGTCCTCCCGACGGCGCCATGTGTGAACGGCCGTCCGTCGCCCGCGACATCACCCCCGAGGGGTGACCGGGCACGCGAGGAGGCGGAACTCCGTCGTCGGCCTCCGGGTGGGTGCCGAGCGCACCCGACCCGCTTTTTGAACGTGTTCATGATGGGCGTACGCTGCGGCCATGAGCGAGCGAGCCCTCTTGCGGCGCATACGCGTATGGTTGGTCGTCTTCATCGTCTGTCTGGTGCTCAGCGGGCTGACCGCCTTCCCGCTGGTCACCGAACTCCGCCTGGCCGAGGACCTGTTGACCTCGTCGGCCTCTCCCTTCCCCGAGCACTTCCCGGCCCTGACGGAATGGATCACCCGGGTCAGGAGCGGCCTCGACGAGGCCGACGCGAACTACCCCTTCGTGCTGTACGGCACCGACTGGCTGGCCTTCGCCCACCTCGTCATCGCGGTCGCCTTCTACGGCCCCTACCGTGACCCGGTCCGCAACATCTGGGTGATCGAGTTCGGGATGATCGCCTGTGCCGGGATCATCCCGCTCGCCCTGATCTGCGGGCCGATCCGGGACATCCCCTTCTGGTGGACCGTCATCGACATGTCCTTCGGTGTCTTCGGGGTCATCCCGCTGCTCGTCGTCCACCGCATGATCAAACGCCTGGAAGCGGTGACCGCGACGGCGTGACGCCCAGCCGGCCGGGCGGGGCCCCGAAGGGCGCCACCACGGACCCGGCGACGTGGGTCGTGTCCTGGCCCTTCGTGCCGGTGCGGGGAACTCCCCGCGAAGGGCCTCGGCGACGCAACTCTCCGCTGTCCCCGTCAGGGCTTGCGGCCCACCGCGCCGAACTGGGCGACCTCGGGAATCCGTCCGGCGGAACCCGCCCGCCACCGGGAGCACGACACGATGCCCGGCTCCAGGATGTCCAGGCCGTCGAGGAACGAGGCGAACTCCGAACGGCTGCGGGCGGTGATCGGCGGGGTGGCGTTCTCGTTCCAGAAGCGCATGGCGGCCTCGTTGCCCTCACCGCCCAGCTCCAGCGTGGGATGGGTGAGTACCAGGTGGCTGCCGGACGGCAGGGCGTCCATCAGCTTCGCCACGATGTCCCGCGCCTCGTCCGTGTCCAGGACGAAGTTGAGGATGCCCAGCATCATCACGGCGACCGGGCGCCGCAGATCCAGGGTCCGTCCGGCGGCGCGCAGGATCCGCTCCGGGTCCCGGGCGTCCGCCTCCACGTACTCGGTCGCACCCTCGGGCGAGCTGGTGAGCAGTGAGCGCGCGTGCGCCAGGACGATCGGGTCGTTGTCGACGTAGACCACACGTGCGTCGGGCGCGGTGTGCTGGGCGACCTCATGGGTGTTGTCGGCGGTCGGCAGCCCGGTGCCTATGTCCAGGAACTGGCCGGTCCCGACGTCACCGGCCAGGTGGCGCACCACCCGGCCGAGGAACGCCCGGTCGGCGCGGGCCACCTCGCCGATGCTCGGATACATGCCGGTGACCCGGTCGCCCACCACGCGGTCGACGGAGTAGTTGTCGCGGCCGCCCAGCCAGTAGTTCCACACCCGGGCGTTGTGGGCGATGTCGGCACGGACACGGGAGGGCGCGGTTCGGCGGCCGGGCTCGGTCACGTCTGCTCCTGGGATCACGGACTTCACTGACCGTCCATGATGCCCGACCGATCAAGAAGCTCCACGGGAGGGGAAGTTGCCCAGCTGGTCCCGTAGCGCGTCGATCCGGTTGGTGGTGATCGAGTCGACGCCGCACGCGAGCATCCGGCGCATCGTGCGCCGGGTGTCCACCGTCCAGGCCGAGACCAGCAGTCCGTCGGAGTGGACCCGGTCGGCCAGCTCGCGGCTCAGCAGGCCGAAACGGTAGTTGAGCCAGCGCGGCCGCACGGCGTCGAGCAGTACGGGACGCGGAGGTGCGAGGGTCGTCCAGGTCAGCGCGATCTCGGCGGACGGGTCGGCCGCGCGCACCCGCAGCATGGCGTGCGTGTCCGCGCAGTAGTACACCCGGTCCGCCGCCCCGCACTCCCGCACCAGGCCGACGATCTCGCGCACCGAGGCGTCGGTCGCGCCGGGGAGGTCGACCATGACCCGGCGGTCACCGGCGGCGGACAGCGCCTCGCGCAGGGTGGGCACCCCGCCGCCGGTCATCTCCACCACCTCCGCGTGTTCCAGCCGGTCGAGGCGGATCTCGCGGCCCCACAGGCGTTCCAGCGTGGAGTCGTGGAGCAGCACGGGCACCCCGTCCCGCGTGACGCGGACGTCGATCTCGACCGCGTCCGCCCCCCGGGCCACGGCTGACCGGATCGAGGGGAGCGTGTTCTCGCGGGCACGGTAGGGGTCGCCGCGGTGTGCCACGGCGGTGACGGTGGTGGTCATGCGGCCATTCTGACCGGCTCGGTCACCGGCCCGGCGCCGCCGGCCAGTTCGACGTGTACGTGTCGATCTCGGCAGCCAGCTTCCGTTTGCCTGCGGCGTCCAGGAAGGAGGCCTCCACGGCGTTCTTCGCGAGGTCCGCCACTCCGCGCTCGTCCAGGCCGAGCAGCCGGGCCGCCACCCCGTACTCGTTGTTGAGGTCGGTGCCGAACATGGGAGGGTCGTCGCTGTTGACCGTGACGAGGACGCCCGCCTCCACCATCTCCCTGATCGGGTGCCGTTCGATGTCCGCGACCGCACGGGTGGCGATGTTCGACGTCGGGCAGACCTCCAGGGCGATCCGGTGCTCGGCGAGATGGGCCAGCAGCTCCGGGTCCCGCGTGCTGCTGGTGCCGTGTCCGATGCGTTCGGCGCGCAGCGCGGTGAGCGCGTCCCACACGGTCTGCGGACCCGTGGTCTCCCCGGCGTGCGGCACCGAGTGCAGGCCCTCGGCGATCGCACGGTCGAAGTAGGGCTTGAACTGCGGACGGTCCACCCCGACCTCGGGCCCGCCCAGGCCGAAGGAGACCAGCCCCTCGGGCCGCAGGCCGACGGCGAGCCGGGTCGTCTCCTCGGCGGCCTCGAGACCGGCCTCGCCGGGGATGTCGAAGCACCAGCGCAGGACGACGCCGAGCTCGGTCTCGGCGGCCCGGCGGGCGTCCTCGATGGCCTCCATGAAGCCCTGCTCCGGGATCCCCCGGCGGGTCGAGCTGAACGGGGTGACCGTCAGCTCGGCGTACCGGATGTTCTGCCGTGCCATGTCCCGGGCGATCTCGAAGGTCAGCAGCCGGACGTCCTCGGGGGTGCGGATCAGGTCCACCACCGAGAGGTAGACGTCGATGAAGTGCCCGAAGTCGGTGAAGGTGAAGAAGTCCGAAACCGCCTCCGGGTCGGTGGGGACCTTCGAATCGGGGTGGTGGGCGGCCAGTTCGGCCACGATGCGGGGCGACGCCGATCCCACGTGGTGGACGTGGAGCTCGGCCTTGGGCAGCCCCGCGATGAAGGGGTGCAGATCGTTCATCGGATACTCCCGGGTCTTCGTCTCTCGGCCGGGCGTACCGGCTGCACCGATCATCGTAGGCGGGGCCCTGCGGCCGGAAGCCGGGCCGTAGCATGGCGGGACCACGATGGGGGAGGCCCATGTCAGACAACACACAGCAGCCCGGGGGCGAGGGCGCGCCGCGCGATCCGTGGGCTCCGCCGGACAACAGGGTCGACCTGGGCAAGCAGCCCGCGGACGCCGCCCCGCCCGCCGTGCACGACCAGCCCACGGTCACGTCCATGCCGGGTGCCGACTCGGGCACCGGGCCCATACCCGGCCCCGCCGGGTCGTTCGGGCCGCAGCAGCCCTCCGTCCCCGCGCCGCCGGTCGGACCGAACGGGCCAGGACACCACGACCAGTACGGTTACCCGGCCGCGCCGGCCGGCCCCTCGGCGTCGTACGGCTACCCGGCCGCGCCCGCCACGCCCTCGTACGGCTACCCCGGCTACCCCGGTTACGGCGGTCAGCAGCCCTGGGGCCCGGCGCCCGCGAACGGGCTGGGTATCGCGGCGATGGTCCTCGGCATCATCGCGGTGGCCGGCTTCTGCATGTGGGGCTTCGGCATCATCCTGGGCATCCTTGCCCTGATCTTCGGCATCATCGGCCGGGGCCGCGCCAAGCGGGGTGAGGCGACCAACGGCGGCATGGCGCTCGCCGGGATCATCCTGGGATCGGTCTCGATCGTCATCAGCGCGATCTTCCTCGGGTTCCTGATCTGGGCCGTCGCCAACGACGAGTCGGGCAGTGACTACGACTACGACGATCCGTACGCCACGTCACTGGTCGTCGGCACCTCCCGCTGACCCAGGGCGACCGGCCACCCGTGGCCGGGTCCGGGGCGAAGGCGCCCCGGACCCGGCCACGCGCCGTCTCACCCCGCGCGCAGCCGGGCCCGCGCCTCCATGAGCGCGAAGCCCAGCAGATTCAGCCCACGCCAGGAAGCGGGATCCGCGGTGCGCGGGTCGTCCCTGGTGAGCCCGATGCCCCAGATCCGGTCCATAGGACTGGCCTCGACGAGCACGCGGTCACCGGTGCCCAGCAGGTACGCCCGTAGCGCCGGGTCCTGACCGAACTTGTGGACGCTGCCCGCGACGACCAGGGCGAACCTCTCCCGGGCCCACACGGCCTCGTCGAACCCCTGGACGAGCCGGCCCACCTTCTTCGCCGCCGCGGGGCTGCCGGCCGCCACGGCCCTGGCCTCCGCCCCGGTGTCCCCGAAGAGCCGGGCCTTGCCCGCCATCATCCAGTGCTCGGCCGATGCGTAGGTCACCGCGTCGACCGTGAACGGCGCCGGCCACCACTGACTGAGACAGCTCTCCCCGAGCCGGCCGTCCGAGCGCGGCCGGTGCCCCCAGAAGGGCAGGTACTTCACGCTCTCCCCGCGTGCCGTGCGCGCCAGCAGGGCGTCCACCTGTTCCTGTCCCATGGCAGCCGAGTCTGGCATCCGCCACTGACACCCGGTACAGGGATTTCCGTACGCACGAGACACATCGTCGACAGATTCCGTCGCGTAACCAAAAGGAAACAACGGAATCACTTGTTGGTAGAGGTGCCCTCTGTCAGGATCGGCACTCAATTCGACAAGAAGCTACGCCGCCCCTGGTCACGGGGGCAGCGGAGGAGAACGTCATGGGCAACGCTTTCCAGGTGCGGGACCGCTTCGCCGAGGGTGCGCAGTACATCGGCGGACGGCTGCGTCCAGGTACGTCGGGACGCTTTCAGGACGTCGTCGACCCCGCCACGGGCGGAACGGTCCTGCGCTACGAACTGGCGGGCACCGACGACGTCGACGCCGCCGTGGCAGCCGCCCGCGAGGCGTTCCCCGGCTGGTCCGGACTGACCCCGGGCGAGCGGTCGGAGGCACTGCACCGGTTCGCCGCCGTACTCGACGGCCGGGCGGACGAGCTGGCGTACGCCGAATCCCTGCAGTGCGGAAAGCCGGTCAAGCTCTCCGCCGGGTTCGACGTCCCCGGCACGGTCGACAACGCCTCGTTCTTCGCCGGGGCCGCCCGCCACCTCGAGGGGAAGTCGGCCGGGGAGTACAGCGGCGACCACACCTCCTATGTGCGCCGCGAGGCCCTCGGAGTCATCGGCTCCGTCGCACCCTGGAACTACCCGCTCCAGATGGCCGCCTGGAAGATCCTCCCGGCTGTCGCGGCGGGCAACACCATCGTGCTGAAGCCCGCCGAGATCACCCCGCTGACCTCACTGATGTTCGCGCAGGCCGCTACGGAGGCGGGCATCCCCGACGGCGTGATCAACATCGTCTCCGGCGCCGGGAACGACGCGGGTGAGCACCTCGTCGGCCACCCCGACGTCGTCATGACCTCCTTCACCGGTTCCACCGCCGTCGGCAAGCGGGTCGCCGCGATCGCCACCTCCACCGTCAAGCGCCTGCACCTGGAACTCGGCGGGAAGGCGCCCTTCCTGGTGTTCGACGACGCCGATCTCGAAGCGGCGGTCCACGGAGCGGTCGCCGGCTCCCTCATCAACACCGGTCAGGACTGCACGGCGGCGACCCGGGCCTACGTCCAGCGCCCCCTCTACGACGCCTTCGTGAGCGGGGTCGCGGCACTGATGGAGAGCGTGCGGCTCGGTGACCCCTTCGACCCCTCGACCGACCTGGGACCGCTGATCAGCTTCCAGCAGCGCGACCGGGTCGCCGGATTCGTCGACCGCGCCCGTGCCTACGCCACCGTCGTGACGGGCGGCGAGGCTCCCGGAGGAGATCTCGCCGGCGGTGCCTACTACCGGCCCACCCTCATCACGGACGCGGCCCAGGACAGCGAGATCGTCACCTCGGAGATCTTCGGCCCCGTGCTGGTCGTGCTGCCCTTCGACACCGACGACGAGGGCCTGCGCCTCGCCAACGACACCCCGTACGGACTGGCCGCCTCCGCCTGGAGCACCGGTCTCCAGCGGGCCAACCGCGCCACCCGCGAGATCAGGGCGGGCTGCGTGTGGATCAACGACCACATCCCGATCATCAGCGAGATGCCGCACGGCGGATACGGGGCCAGCGGCTTCGGCAAGGACATGTCGTCGTACTCCATGGAGGAGTACACGCAGGTCAAGCACGTCATGTTCGACAACACCGCGGTGGCCGCGAAGGGCTGGCACCGCACCGTCTTCGGGGACCGATAACAGCGGCCGCCGCCCGGCGGCCCCACCCACCCGGAAGGGCACACGCGTATGGAGCAGTACGAGCCCGAGCGCCTCTCCGCGCCACAGCTGGCCGCCATGAGGCGCAGCCTCAGAGACGGCAGGGGCGCCCTCACCCGCCGTTCCCTTCTCCGGGCGTCGGGCACGGCAGCCCTCGCGCTCGGAGGCCTGGGAGCACTGAGCGCGTGCGGCATCCCTCCTGCCGCGCGGGCAGGGGACGCCACGGCATCCGACGACCACTCGGCCGCGGAGAAGAGGATCAACTTCTCCAACTGGACCGAGTACATGGACGTCAGTGAGGACGAGAAGAGCCGTCCGACCCTGGAGGCGTTCACGAAGCGCACCGGGATCGAGGTCAGGTACACCGAGGACATCAACGACAACGTCGAGTTCTTCGGCAAGATCAAGCCCCAGCTCGCGGCGGGACAGGACACCGGCCGCGACCTGATCATCGTGACGGACTGGCTGGCCGCACGCGTCATCCGGCTCGGCTGGGCACAGAAGCTCGACCCCGCGAACCTCCCGCACGCCTTCGCGAACCTGTCCGCCCAGTTCCGCACGCCCGACTGGGATCCCGGACGCGCCTACTCCTACCCCTGGACCGGTATCCCCACCGTCATCGCCTACAACGAGAAGGCGACCGGCGGCCGGAAGGTCGACTCCGTCACCCAGCTCCTCGACGACCCGCGGCTCAAGGGAAAGGTCTCCTTCCTCTCCGAGATGCGCGACTCGGTGGGCATGACGCTCCTCGACATGGGCAAGGACCCCGGATCGTTCACCGACGCGGACTTCGACGCGGCCATCGGCCGGATGCAGAAGGGCGTCGACACGAAGCAGATCCGCCGCTTCACCGGCAACGACTACACCGCCGACCTCAGCAAGGGCGACATCGCGGCCTGTGTGGCGTGGGCGGGCGACATCATCCAGCTGCAGGCGGACAACCCGGCGATCAAGTTCTCGATCCCGTCCGCCGGCTACATCACGTCGAGCGACAACATGCTGATACCGGCGAACGCGCGGCACAAGACCAACGCCGAGAAGCTCATGGACTACTACTACGAGCTTCCGGTAGCGGCGCAGCTCGCCGCCTACATCAACTACGTCTGCCCCGTGGACGGTGTCGCCGGTGAACTCGCGAAGATCGACGAGGCGATGGCCTCCAACACGCTGATCCTCCCCGACAAGGCGATGGCCGCGAAGTCGCGGGCCTTCCGCTCCCTCAGCTCCGAGGAGGAGACGGCGTACGAGGAGAAGTTCGCCGCGCTCATCGGTGCCTGACCGGCCAGCCCATCTCCCGCTCTCCTCCGACACACCGGGACCGCGACCCATGACACAGCAGCAGACGACGGGCGGCGACGTCCGTCTCACCGGGATCAGCAAGACCTACGGCACCTTCACCGCGGTGCACCCACTCGACCTCACCGTCCCGCAGGGCTCCTTCTTCGCGCTGCTGGGAGCCTCCGGCTGCGGCAAGACCACCACCCTGCGGATGATCGCGGGCCTGGAGGAGGCCACCACCGGCACGGTCTCGCTCGGCGGCCGCGACATCACGGACCTGCCCCCGTACAAGCGGCCGGTCAACACCGTCTTCCAGAGCTACGCACTCTTCCCGCACCTCGACGTCAGCGAGAACATAGCCTTCGGGCTGCGCCGCCGCGGCATCAAGTCCGTCAGGAAGCAGGTCGGCGAGATGCTGGACCTCGTCCAGCTCGGCGACTTCGCCCGGCGCAAGCCGCACCGGCTCTCCGGCGGCCAGCAGCAGCGCGTCGCCGTGGCCCGCGCCCTCATCAACCACCCCCAGGTGCTGCTCCTCGACGAGCCCCTGGGCGCCCTCGACCTCAAGCTGCGCCGCCAGATGCAGCTCGAACTCAAGCGGATCCAGACCGAGGTCGGCATCACGTTCATCCACGTCACGCACGACCAGGAGGAGGCCATGACCATGGCCGACACGGTCGCGGTGATGAACAAGGGCCGCGTCGAACAGCTCGGCGCCCCCGCCGACCTGTACGAGAACCCCCGGACCACCTTCGTGGCGAACTTCCTCGGCACCTCCAACCTCATCGAGAGCGAGATCGTGGCCACGGGCACGGACGTCGTCGTCTCGGCCGGGGGAGGGAGGCTCGGACTGCCCGGCGGGCGGTGCTCGTCCCCTGCGCGGAAGGGCGGGAAGCTGCTCGTCGGCGTACGCCCCGAGAAGATCTCCCTCACCCACACCGACGACGCGGACGCGATACCCGACGGCCGCAACCGGGTCACCGGCCGCATCACCGACTCCAGCTTCATCGGCGTCTCCACGCAGTACGTCGTCGAGAGCCCGGCCGGCACGGCGCTCCAGGTCTACGAGCAGAACATCGAGCGCGACGGCCGGCTCGTACCCGGTGCCGAGGTCGTCCTGCACTGGAACCCCGAGCACACCTTCGGGCTCGACGCCGACCAGTCCATCGACGCCGGCACGGAAGGCCTGGAGGAGACGGCGTGAGCGTCACGAAGGCGCCACCCGCGCCCCCCGCGGAGGCCGGGATCCGCAAGCCGTCCACCCGCAGGCGGCTCGTCCCCTACTGGCTGCTGCTCCCCGGCATCCTGTGGCTGGTCGTGTTCTTCGCGCTGCCGATGGTCTACCAGGCGTCGACCTCCGTCCAGACGGGCACCCTGGAGAAGGGCTTCGAGGTCACCTGGCACTTCCGGACGTACTGGGACGCCCTCGCCGACTACTACCCGCAGTTCGTGCGGTCCCTGCTGTACGCGGGCACCGCCACACTGCTGTGCCTGATGCTGGGCTACCCGCTCGCCTACCTGATCGCCTTCAAGGCCGGACGCTGGCGCAATCTGGTGCTCGTCCTCGTGGTCGCCCCCTTCTTCACCAGCTTCCTGATCCGGACGCTGGCCTGGAAGACGATCCTCGCGGACGGCGGCGCGGTCGTCGACGCGCTGGACACCCTGCACGTCCTCGACGTGACCGCCTGGCTCGGCTGGACCGAGAACAACCGGGTGCTGGCCACCCCCATGGCCGTCGTCTGCGGACTGACCTACAACTTCCTCCCGTTCATGATCCTGCCGCTCTACACCTCGCTGGAACGGATCGACGGCCGGCTGCACGAGGCCGCGGGCGATCTGTACGCCACCCCCGCCACCACCTTCCGCAAGGTGACGCTGCCGCTGTCCATGCCCGGAGTCGTCTCCGGCACCCTGCTGACCTTCATCCCGGCCAGCGGCGACTACGTCAACGCCGAACTCCTCGGCTCCACCGACACCAAGATGGTCGGCAGCGTCATCCAGAGCCAGTTCCTGCGGGTCCTGGACTACCCGACGGCTGCCGCGCTCTCGTTCATCCTCATGGCGGTCGTCCTGCTCGTGGTCACCGTCTACATCCGCCGCTCCGGGACGGAGGACCTGGTCTGATGCCCGTACTCCGCCTGCTTCGCCGGAACCTGGTCGTGATCGCGGGTCTGCTGACCCTCGCGTACATGGTCCTGCCCAACGTGGTCGTGCTGGTCTTCTCCTTCAACCGGCCCGTAGGACGCTTCAACTACGCCTGGCAGGAGTTCTCCCTCGACGCCTGGAAGGACCCCTGCGGAGTCGCCGACCTCTGCGGTTCCCTCTCGCTCTCCCTGCGCATCGCCTTCTGGGCGACCGCCGGCGCGACCGCACTCGGCACGATGATCGCCTTCGCGCTGGTCCGCTACCGCTTCCGGGCCCGCGGCGCGGTCAACTCACTGATCTTCCTGCCGATGGCGATGCCCGAGGTCGTCATGGCCGCCTCGCTGCTCACACTCTTCCTCAACATGGGCGCCGAGCTCGGCTTCTGGACCGTGCTCATCGCCCACATCATGTTCTGTCTCAGCTTCGTGGTGACGGCCGTCAAGGCGCGTGTGATGTCCATGGACCCGAGGCTGGAGGAGGCCGCCCGCGACCTGTACGCGGGACCCGTGCAGACCTTCGTCCGGGTGACCCTCCCCATCGCCGCCCCGGGGATCGCCGCGGGAGCGCTGCTCGCCTTCGCCCTCTCCTTCGACGACTTCATCATCACCAACTTCAACGCGGGCTCGACCGTGACCTTCCCCATGTTCGTCTGGGGATCGGCGCAGCGCGGCACACCCGTGCAGATCAACGTCATCGGCACGGCCATGTTCGTCATCGCCGTGGCGGTGGTCCTCGCCGGACAGCTCGTCGCGAACCGGCGGAAGAGCAACGCGGGAAACTAGAACCCGAAGGAGTTGGAAACCATGGCCCCGGATGCCATGCGTACGGCCGCACACTCACTCTCCGACGCACGTCCCGCGCCCTACTGGCTCGACGACCCGGGAAGGCCGGGGGCCCGCCCCGCGCTGACCGGCGACGAACGCTGCGACCTCCTGGTCGTCGGCGGTGGGTACAGCGGACTGTGGACCGCGCTGATCGCCAAGGAACGCGACCCCGGCCGCGACGTCGTCCTCATCGAGGGCCACGAGGTGGGCTGGGCCGCTTCGGGGCGCAACGGCGGATTCTGCGCCGCCTCGCTGACCCATGGCCTCGCCAACGGCCTGGAACGCTGGCCGGACGAGATCGGGGCACTGGAGGAGTACGGCGCGCGGAACCTCGACGCGATCGAGGCCGCGGTCGCCCGCTACTCGCTCGACTGCGACTTCGAGCGCACCGGCGAGATCGACGTGGCGACGCAGCCCCACCAGCTCGACGAGCTGCGGGAATGGCATCGCAGGACGCAGCAGCTGGGATTCACCGGACTGGAATACCTGGACCGGGACGAGGTGCGCGCGGAAGTCGACTCACCGACGTTCCTGGGGGGACTGCTGGACCGGCGCGGCGTCGCCATGCTGAACCCGGCCAAGCTCGCCTGGGGCCTGAAAGAGGCCTGCCTCGGTCTGGGCGTACGGATCTACGAGCACACCCGCGGTCTCGAACTCGTCCGGTCGGGGGCCGGTACGGCGGTGCGCACCCCGTACGGCCGGGTGTTCGCCCGCGACGTCGCCCTGGGCACGAACATCTTCCCCTCACTGGTGAGGCGGGTGCGCCCGTACACGGTTCCGGTGTACGACTACGCGCTGATGACCGAGCCCCTGGACGCGGACCAGCTCGCCTCGGTCGGCTGGCGGAACCGTCAGGGACTCGGGGACGCCGCCAACCAGTTCCACTACTTCAGGCTCTCCGCGGACAACCGGATCCTGTGGGGCGGGTATGACGCCGTCTATCCGTACGGCGGCCGGCTGGACCCCTCGCTCGATCAGCGGCCGGAGACCTTCCTGAAGCTGGCCGGGCAGTTCTTCGAGTGCTTCCCCCAGCTGTCCGGAGTGCGTTTCAGCCATGCCTGGGGCGGCGCGATCGACACGTGCTCCCGCTTCTCCGCGTTCTTCGGCACGGCCCACGGCGGACGGGTCGCGTATGCCGCCGGATACACCGGGCTGGGCGTCGGGGCCACGCGTTTCGGTGCCGAGGTCATGCTCGATCTGCTGTCGGGCCGGGGGACCGGCCGGACGGCTCTGCGGATGGTCAGGTCCCGGCCGATGCCCTTCCCGCCCGAGCCGTTCGCCTGGGCCGGGATCGAGCTGACCAAGAGGTCCCTCGCCCGGGCGGACAGCCGTGGCGGACACCGGAACCTGTGGCTGCGGACCATGGACCGGCTGGGGCTGGGCTTCGACAGCTGAACGCGGAGCGGCGCCCGGCTGCCACCGGTCGGGGCGGCCCGGGCCGCCAGGGTCCCGGCTGCCGCGGCCCGGGTGACCCAGGTCACCCCGGCCGGTGGCCGAACCCGCGTCATGATCCGGGGCCGGCCCTCTCTCTCCTGTGAACGCACCGGCAGGACCCTGCCGGTGCCCGCCAGGAGAGGGAGGCAGTCCATGACCGGCACGGGGGCGAAAGCCGCGGTCGCATGGCTCGCATCGGTGGCACCTGATCCGCGTGCCTGCCGGAGGGAGTGGGAGCGCGACCCCCGGGGGATGGCGCTCCTCCCCGCCGGCAGGCGCTGGGACGTGCTGATCGTCCCAGGGGAGCTGGGGCATCCGACCCTCGACGTGCTCACCCGGCTCATCGACAGGCCGGGGCCCGTCCTCGCGGACTTCGGCGACTCCCGCATGGGCTTCTTCGTCGCCCCGGGGACGGCGGCCCGCTGGGTCGGGACCGGTATCCGCGGGGTCGGCGGCGGGGCGTGGATCGTCGTCCCCCGGCCCGGCAGCACCGTGGGCCGGGTGCGATGGCTGATCCCGCCGGACGGCTCGGGCACGCTCACCGACGCGGCCCTCCTGGAGCTCGCCCTGCACGAGGCCGCTGCCGCCCGAGGGGAGCGCTGAGGCGTTGCCAGAGGTCTTGACAACCGCATTGGTCTGGACCATGTTGTGCGCACCGCTCAATTCCCCCCTGCACGGAGGCTGTTGTGGCACGCACCCGATCCCGCACCGGGCCACCCGTCCGCTTCTCCGGACTCCTGGCCGCCTTCTCGGCCGTCCTGCTCTCTGCCGGGGCTCTCGCCGCCACGGCGCCGGCTGCCGGAGCGGCCGACGCCGACCTGGCGCGCAACGGCGGCTTCGAGGCAGGGCTCGACGGCTGGAGCTGCACCGGCGGGAGCGGCGCAGCCGTCAGCGCCCCCGTGCGAAGCGGAAGTTCGGCACTCAGGGCGACACCGGCGGGCAGCGACAACGCCCGGTGCTCCCAGACGGTGACGGTGAGACCCGACTCCTCCTACACGCTCGGCGCGTGGGTGCAGGGCAGCTACGTCTACCTCGGGGCATCCGGCACCGGGACCACCGACGTCTCCACGTGGACCCAGTCCGCCGGAGCGTACAAGCAGCTCACCACCACCTTCAGGACCGGCCCGGCGACCACCTCGGTGACCGTCTACACGCACGGCTGGTACGGCACCCCCGCCTACTACGCCGACGACCTGACCCTGACCGGCCCCGGCGGCGACCCCGTCACCGTGCCCGCCACTCCGACCGGGCTGCGGGCCGGTACGGCCACCGCGTCCTCCGTGCCGCTGTCCTGGGCAGCCTCCGCCGGAGCCACCGGCTACCGCGTGTACAGGGGCGGTGCGAAGGTCCTGGACACCGCCGCCACCTCGGCGACGGTCACCGGGCTGGCCGCGTCGTCCGCCCACAGCTTCCAGGTCAGCGCCGTCAACGCGGCGGGGGAGTCGGCGAAGTCGGCAGCCGTCGAGGTCACCACGGCCGCGGCCGGCGGAGGCGGGAACGACGGGGGCCTGCCGGCGCGCGCCCTCGTCGGCTACCTCCACTCCAGCTTCGCGAACGGCTCCGGCTACACGCGGATGGCCGACGTGCCCGACTCGTGGGACGTCATCAATCTCGCCTTCGGCGAGCCGACGTCCGTCACCTCCGGGGACATCCGGTTCTCGCTCTGCCCGGTCGCGGAATGCCCGAACGTCGAGAGCGAGGCCGAGTTCAAAGCGGCCGTCAAGGCCAAGCAGGCCGCGGGCAAGAAGGTCCTGATCTCCATCGGCGGCCAGAACGGGCAGGTGCAGCTCGCCTCCACCGCCGCCCGCGACACCTTCGTCTCGTCGGTCTCCAGGATCATCGACACCTACGGCCTCGACGGGCTGGACATCGACTTCGAGGGGCACTCGCTCTCGCTGAACACCGGGGACACCGACTTCCGCAGTCCGACGACCCCCGTGATCGTCAACCTGATCTCCGCGGTGAAGTCGCTCAAGGCCCGGTACGGCGACGACTTCGTCCTCACCATGGCCCCCGAGACCTTCTTCGTGCAGCTCGGCTACCAGTACTACGGATCGGGCCCCTGGGGAGGCCAGGACCCGCGCGCCGGCGCCTACCTCCCGGTCATCCACGCCCTGCGCGACGACCTCACCCTGCTCCACGTCCAGGACTACAACTCGGGACCCGTCATGGGCCTGGACGGCCAGTACCACTCCATGGGCGGCGCCGACTTCCACATCGCCATGACCGACATGCTGCTCACCGGCTTCCCCGTAGCGGGTGACCGGACCAAGGTCTTCCCGGCCCTGCGCCCCGAACAGGTCGCCTTCGGCCTTCCGGCGTCCACCCAGGCGGGCAACGGGCACACCTCTCCGGCCGAGGTCACCAAGGCGCTCAACTGTCTGACGAAGAAGACCGACTGCGGTTCGTACAGCACGCACGGCACCTGGACCGGGCTGCGCGGGCTGATGACCTGGTCGATCAACTGGGACCGCTTCAACAACTGGGAGTTCTCCAGGAACTTCGACGCCTACTTCGGGCGCTGACCTCTCCCGGCGCCCGCCCGCAGGGCGATCAGCAGCATCCCGGCGACACACCAGCCGGCCACCACGTCCAGAGGCCAGTGGTAGCCGCGCAGCACCAGACCGGCGCTCGTCGCCGCCGTCAGCAGGGCGGCGGCGGCGAGCGCCATCCATGACCGCTTCAGGTGCGGGGCGAGCAGCAGGGCCGCGGCACCGTACGCCACCATCGCCGTGGTCGTGTGCCCCGAGGGGTAGTAGCCCGTCGCCTCGGTGAGCGGGCCCTGACGGTCCGTCCACAGCTTCAGCGGTACGACGAGCGCCGGAACGGCCGCCATGGCCAGGACGGCGTACGCCGCTGCCCGGCGGGCACGACGGAACCAGGCCACGAGTACCGCGCACGCCAGCACCGGAACGGCGACCTGCGGGTTGCCGAGGTCGGCGAAGAGCTCGGCGAGCGGGGCCGGCCCGCGCCCCGCCAGCTCCAGACCGAGCCGCTCGTCGGGACCCAGCAGCGGGCCGTCGGCCAGCACCTGCCAGGTGATCACCAGGAAGAGAGCCGTCAGCGCCGCGGCCAGGGGAACGGGAAGGACCGGCCACCGGGGAACAGGGGGGATTGTTCCGAGGTGGCCGGTCGGACCGGTTTGCCGCGCGCCCCGGGGGGTGTGGGGCGGGCGGCCATCCGATCGGTGAGGAGTCCCGGAGCCCGAGGCTCCAGCGGTGTGCGCGATGGCACGGCCGGGACGGCGCTGGGGGAGCTCCGGCCCGGCATCACCCGCAGTCCCCTGCGGGCGGGGTGTTTCTCTCATCTGGGAAAACCGTACGTCGGGGAGGCGGGCACCGGAAGTGGCAACGGTATCCCGCCATGGCCCCCGCACACCTTCTTCACACGCCCACACCCGGACGCCGGCCGGCGCCGGGTGAACGGCCCCCCGGCGGCCGGGTGGTTCGCACGCGTCAGACCCGCGCGAACGCCTGCTCGATGATGTCCAGGCCCTCGTTCAGCAGGTCCTCGCCGATGACGAGCGGCGGCAGGAAGCGCAGGACGTTGCCGTAGGTGCCACAGGTCAGCACCAGCAGTCCCTCGGCGTGACAGGCCTTGGCCAGCGCCCCCGCCATGGCGGCGTCGGGGTCCTTCGTGCCCGGCTTCACCAGCTCGATCGCGATCATGGCGCCCCGGCCACGGATGTCCCCGATGGCGTCGCCGTTCGGGAGCTTCGACCGCATCTCGGCGAGGCGCCCCTTCATGACCTCCTCGATGCGCTTGGCCTTGCCGTTCAGGTCCAGTTCGCGCATCGTCTCGATGGCGCCGAGCGCGCCCGCGCAGGCCACCGGGTTGCCGCCGTACGTGCCACCGAGGCCGCCGGCGTGCGCGGCGTCCATGATCTCGGCGCGGCCGGTCACCGCGGAGAGCGGCAGGCCACCCGCGATGCCCTTGGCCGTGGTGATCAGGTCGGGCACGATGCCTTCGTCCTCGCAGGCGAACCACTGGCCGGTCCGGCAGAAGCCCGACTGGATCTCGTCCGCGACGAAGACGATGCCGTTGTCCTTCGCGAACCGCGCGATGGCCGGGAGGAAGCCCTTGGCCGGCTCGATGAAGCCGCCCTCGCCGAGTACCGGCTCGATGATGATCGCGGCGACGTTCTCCGCGCCGATCTGCTTGGTGATCTCGTCGATGGCCTGCGCCGACGCCTCGGCCCCGGCGTTCTCGGCGCCGGTCGGCCAGCGGTAGCCGTACGCCACCGGCACGCGGTAGACCTCGGGCGCGAACGGGCCGAAGCCCTGCTTGTACGGCATGTTCTTCGCGGTCAGCGCCATGGTGAGGTTCGTGCGGCCGTGGTAGCCGTGGTCGAAGACCACCACCGCCGTGCGCTTGGTCCAGGCGCGGGCGATCTTCACCGCGTTCTCGACGGCCTCGGCACCCGAGTTGAACAGCGCCGACTTCTTGGCGTGGTCGCCCGGCGTCAGCTCGGCGAGCTGCTCGCAGACCTCGACGTACCCCTCGTACGGCGTGACCATGAAGCAGGTGTGGGTGAAGTCGGCGAGCTGCGCCGAGGCGCGGCGTACGACCGCCTCGGCCGAGGCGCCCACCGAGGTCACGGCGATGCCGGAGCCGAAGTCGATCAGCCGGTTGCCGTCCACGTCCTCGATGATTCCGCCGCCCGCCCGAGCGGTGAAGACCGGCAGCGTGGAACCCACACCTGCGGCGACCGCCGCGACACGGCGGGCCTGCAGCTCGGCCGACTTCGGACCGGGGATGGCGGTGACGACGCGGCGCTCCTGCGGGATGTCGGACATGCGGGGCTCCTGGGGGTGTTTCGGACGCTTCTGTTCCTGCAGGCTAGGGGCGGGTGCGGGCAGCGGTCATGCTCCGATCGGGAGTGATGGGGGCGTGTCCTTGTCCGTGGAGGACAGATGGCCCGGCGGGACCGTCGGCGGCGTCCCCGTCCGTCCTGCGGCCACATGGCTGGACTCCCGGTGCCCGGGCACTAGATTGGCCGGTGCAGAAGGCGGGACCTGGCTGGTCAGGGGGCAGCGGTTCATGGACACCGAAGGCACGTACGACGCACGCGGCACGGGCGCGCACCGGGCGGCCCACCGGGCCGGGCCGCCCCCCGCGGCGCCACCGCCCCCCGCCCACGCCCCGCGCCCCCGGCACCCCCCGGCGGGGGAGGCCGGCGTCGAGCAGTGGCTGCGCACCCCCCGCCCCATGCGGGAACCGGGCGTATGGCGTTACGGACACACCCCGCGCCCGCCCGAGGAACCCGACGGGGTGTCCGACCGCTCGCTGCTGGTCGGCGTGCTCATCTCCGTGCTCAGCGGACTGCTCCTGTGGTCCCTCTGGCGCAACGGGTACATCCCCTACCGGCTCGTCCCGCTCAAGCTGTTCACCCCGGGCGACTGGTGGTACGCCGGTACGTTCGGCGGGCCCCGGACCATCGAGGGCGCCGACGCCCTCACGGTCTACGAGGCCGTCCTCTTCGGGCTCCTCGTCTACGGATGCGGGCGGCTGGGCAACTGGACCGAGATCTTCCGGCGTCACGTCGCCGGCCGGGGCCGGCTCTTCCTCGGGCTGGCCACCGCCGCCGGGGCGGCCCTGGCCGAACTCCTCGTGTGGAAGGACGCCGTCCCGGTCGTCCGGCCCGTGCTGATCCTCGTCGCGTCCGTGGCGGGCGGCGAGATCTACCAGAGCCAGACCGTCGTGAACGTGATCTACGCACTCATCACCCTCGGCGTGCTCTGGCCGTTCGCGCGCCTCGGCCACTGGCGCCGACTGCTGGCCGACCGCCTCGGCAAGGGTGCCGCCACGCCGCCCAGGGCTCCTGCCGAGGCCCCGGACGCCCCCGCCCCCGAGCAGTGGCCCGAACTCCGCGCCGCCGGGCGGACCGACGCCGCGGACGCCTTGACCGCCGAAGTGCGTACCGGCCGGATGAACGACGTGGACGTCGCGCGCCTGCGCCATGCCTGGGACGTGGGCCAGGGGCACCCGGAGCGCCTCGCCGCGCTCGACGAGGCGGTCCTGCGCACCGGCGGCGCCGCCGCGCTCCACCCCTCAGGCGCCCGGGACCTGCCACGCCGCACCGCCCGGCACGACCTGCTCACCGGCCAGGTCCGTCTCGGACGGTGCGCCGAGGATCCGCACAACCCGTACGCCCGCCGCGGTTCGGGCGTCGCCCTGGAACCGGCGCTCCTGGGGACCTCGCTGCTGGCGGTCGGCCCCCCGGGGGCCGGCAAGTCGGCACGGCTGGTACGGCCGGTCGTCGAGTCGCTCGCCCTCCAGGCACTCGCCGGCCGTGCCGCGGTGCTCGCCGTAGGGGGTGCCGGAGGCGATCTCGGACCCGACGACGCCTTCGATGTCGTGGTGCGGATCGGCGATCCGGCCTCCGTGCACGACTTCGACCTGTACGGCGGGACGACCGACCCCGACGAGGCCGCGAGTGTGCTCGCGGAAGGACTGGTCGGCGATGTGGCCCACCTGGACAGCAGGCGCGCCGCCACCGTGCTGGCCCAGCTGCTCGGCCCCTACCGCGCCGTCCACGGGCGTTTCCCCGGGGTGCCCGCGCTCCGGGAGCTCCTGGACGGCGACCTCGCCGCGACCGACGCCCTGCGGGAGTCGCTCGCGGCGGGCGGGCACCAGGCCATGCTCCGCGAGCTGGAGGCCCGCACCCGGCAGAAGAACGGCACCGGGGACCCCGGACCGGTGCTCGCCGACCGGATCGCGCTGCTCGACCGGCCCGCGTTCGCGCCGTTCTTCTCCACCGGGCTGGAGGCCCGGCCCTTTTCGCTGCGGTCGCTCGAGCACCTGCCGCTCCGGGTCAGGATCGACCTTCCGGAGCGGGCGCACGCCGAGGCGTCGCGGCTGCTCGCCCGGCTCGTCCTCGCCCAGTTCACCGCGATCGCCGCCGCCCGCGCCGACCGGTCGCTCTTCGTATGCCTGGTCCTGGACGACGCCACGCACACCGTCACCGCGGAGACCGTCCGGGGCATCCGCCGTCTGCGGTCGGTCAACGCGGGAGCGGTCCTGACGCTGCGCACCGTCGACGACGTACCCGAAGGGCTGCACACCGCGCTGCTCGGGGCGGTCGGCTGCTGCATGGCCTTCAGCGGGGTCACCACCTGGGACGGCAAGCGGTTCGCCGAGGTCTGGGGCAAGGAGTGGGTCGAGACCCGGGAGGTCGCCCAGCACGCCGTCTTCGCCGACCAGCCGTTCACCCGCGCGCTGCACGGGCTGCGCAAGCTCGTCACCGGAAAGGCCGTGACGCGCGACGCCGTGACCGTGCGGCGGGTCGAACGGGAGCGCTGGTCCGCGTCCGAGCTGGCCTACCAGCTCCCCGCGGGTCACGCGGTCCTGTCCCTGACGACGGTGGAGGGTGAGCACGCGCCTCCGCTCCTGGTCGAGCTGAGCGGCTGAGCGCGAGGTTACGGGCACCCTGCCGCCCTGGCAGAATCGACCCCGACCGTCTGTACGGGGCGGCGCATTCGAGCCGTCCGAGCAGGCCGGCCCAATCGAGCCGTCCGCACGGTCGGCGCAATCGACTCCCAGAGGTCCGGCGGTCCCATGCCCCCCACTCTCGCCTCCCTCGTCCAGCACTCGGCGCTCAAGCTCGTCGTCCGGGCGGGCGCCGACCGGCTCGGCACGCCCGTCCGCTGGGCGCACGCCAGTGAGCTCGCCGATCCCGTCCCCTACATGGACGGCGGCGAGCTCCTGCTCGTCACCGCGACCAACCTCGACGCCAGGGACCCGGGGACGATGCGCCGCTACGTACAGCGGCTGGTCGGCGCCGGGGTCGCGGGGATCGGCTTCGGCGTGGGTGTCACCTACGAGGACATCCCGCCGGCCCTCGTGGACGCCGCCGAGGAGGCCGGGCTGCCGCTCCTGGAGGTGCCCCGGCGCACACCGTTCCTCGCGATCAGCAAGGCGGTGTCGGCGGCGATCGCCGCCGACCAGTACAGATCGGTCACCGCCGGTTTCGAGGCGCAGCGCGAACTGACCCGCGCCGCGGTCGCCGGAGACGGCCCGGGGGAGCTGCTCACCCGCCTCGCCGCGCACGTCGACGGATGGGCCGCGCTCTACGACTCCTCCGGTGCCGTCGTCGCCGCCGCGCCCGACTGGGCCGCCCGCCGCGCCGCGCGGCTCACCCCCGAGGTCGAGCGGCTGCGTGACCGCCCCGCCCCGGCCAGCGCGGTGGTCGGCGACAGCGACAGCGACGACCGCGTCGAACTCCAGTCCCTGGGCACCGGCCGCCGGAACCGCGGCGCGCTCGCTGTGGGTACGGGAGCGGCCCTGGGGACGGCCGAGCGTTACGCGGTCCACTCCGCGGTGGCCCTGCTGACCCTGACCACGGCCCGCTCCCGCGCCCTCCAGGGCGCGGAGCAGCGTCTCGGTGCCGCGGTGCTGAGAATGCTGCTGGCAGGTGAGTCCGACCACGCGCGGGCCGTCGCCGGCGACCTGTACGGCGGGCTCCTCGACGCCCCCTTCCGGCTGCTGATCGCCGAGGCACCGGCCCCTTCCGGGACCGACCTGCTCGCCGAGGCGATGGAGGCCGCGGCCTCCCGGTCCGGTGAGGCCATGCTGATGGTGCCCGACGGCGAACGTCTCGTGGTGCTGGCCGTGGACGGCGGCGCGGCGGTCGCGGCCTGCGCGGCACACGCCCACGCGACGGACGCCCGGCCGGTGCGCGAGTCCGGTGCGGACGAAGCCGACGTGGTCGTCGGGATGTCCGCCCCCGCCGGCCCGATCGCCGTCTCCGCCGCCTACAAGCAGGCCGAGCAGGCCCTCTCGGTCGCCCGCCGCCGGGGCAGGGCCCTGGTCGAGCACGAGGAGCTCGCGGCCGGCTCCGTCCTGCCGCTCCTCGCGGACGACGCCGTGCGGGCCTTCGCCGACGGGATGCTGCGCCCCCTGCAGGAACACGACGCGAAGGGCCGCGGCGACCTGGTCGCGTCCCTGGCCGCCTGGCTCTCCAGACACGGGCAGTGGGACGCCGCCGCCGCCGACCTCGGTGTCCACCGGCACACCCTGCGCTACCGGATGCGCCGGGTGGAGGAGATCCTGGGCCGCTCACTGGACGACCCGGACGTGCGGATGGAGCTGTGGCTGGCCCTGAAGGCGACGGCCGCCTCCTCGGGGGCCCAGTAGCCCCTGCGGCTACGACAAACCGGCGCACCGGACATCCGGTCCACTCCACGGCGGACAAGCCTCATCCGCGCCGGTGCGCCCTACGGTGAAGCCGAAGGGTGCCTTCGCGGTGCCCGGCGATCGTCGTTCACCACCCCCGAAGGGCCGGAACCGCCATGACTTCCACCCACGCCTTCTGGCTGGCCGGCCGCCAGGCCACCGGCGAGGACAGCTTCGACGTCACCAATCCCTGGGACGGCCGTCTCGTCGGCACGGTCGCCGTGCCGACCCACGACCAGGTCGAGGAGGCCGTCGCCGCCGCGTACGCCGTGCGCGAGGAGTTCGCCGCGACCCCGGCCCACGTACGGGCCGCCGCGCTCGACCACGTCGTGCGCCGCCTCACCGAGCGGACCGAGGAGATCGCCCAGCTGATCTCGGCCGAGAACGGCAAGCCGGTCAAGTGGGCCCGCGGCGAGGTCGGCCGGGCCGTCTCCGTGTTCCGGTTCGCCGCCGAGGAGGCGCGCCGCTTCAACGGGGGCGACGCCCAGCGGCTGGACACGGACGCGGGCGGGACCGGCCGTCTCGGGCTGACCCGGCGCTTCCCCCGCGGTCCGGTCCTCGGCATCGCACCCTTCAACTTCCCGCTGAACCTGAGCGCCCACAAGGTCGCCCCGGCCATCGCCGTCGGTGCGCCGATCATCCTGAAGCCCGCGCCGGCCACCCCGATCTCGTCCCTGGTCCTGGGCGAGCTGCTGGCCGAGACGGACCTCCCGGCCGGCTCCTGGTCCGTGCTGACCGTGCCCAACGACAGGATGCCCGCCCTGGTCGAGGACGAGCGGCTGCCGGTCATCTCCTTCACCGGATCCGGCCCGGTCGGCTACTCGATCATGGAGTCGGTGCCGCGCAAGCACTGCACGCTGGAACTCGGCGGCAACGGAGCGGCGGTCGTTCTCGGCGACTACTCCTCCGAGGAGGACCTCGACTGGGCCGCGACCCGCATCGCGACCTTCTCGAACTACCAGGGCGGCCAGTCCTGCATCTCGGTGCAGCGCGTCATCGCCGACGCCGCCGTGTACGACCGGCTCGTCCCGAAGATCGTCGCGGCCGTCGAGGCCCTGGTGACGGGTGATCCTTCCGACGCGGCCACCGACGTCGGCCCGCTGGTCAGTGAGGACGCCGCCCGCCGGGTCGAGTCCTGGGTCGACGAGGCCGTCGGTGCGGGTGCCACGCTGCTGACCGGCGGCAAGCGGGACGGTGCCACCTACGCGCCGACGGTCCTGACCGAGCTCCCCGGGACGACGACGCTCGCGGGCGAAGAGGTGTTCGGGCCGGTCCTGTACGTCCAGAGGACGGAGGGAGAGGCCGAGGCCTTCGCCGCCGTCAACGCCTCGAAGTACGGGCTGCAGGCGGGCGTCTTCACCCACGACCTGCAGACCGCCTTCCGCGCGCACCGCGCCCTCGAGGTGGGTGGCGTGGTCATCGGCGACGTGCCCTCCTACCGCGCCGACCAGATGCCGTACGGCGGTACCAAGCAGTCCGGCGTCGGCCGCGAAGGCGTGCGCTACGCCATGGACGACTACACCTACGAGCGGGTGCTGGTCCTCACCGGCCTGGCCCTGTAGGCGCCCGGAACCCCCGCGAGAACCGGCCGGAGCCCGCTGTGCGGGGGCTCCGGCCGGCCCCGTCCGGTCCGAGGGCCCGTCCGCGAGGTCGGGCCCGTGAGGCCTCGACGACGGCAGGGCGGGCCGCACCCGCCCCTGACCGGGCGCCTGGCCCTCCGTCCCCCTACGGATGATCTCGCGTGACCTCGGGCCGGTGCGGGCGGTTGGGGTGATCAGCGGGTGAACACATCCGATGAGAGGAAGACGAGGTCATCACGTGAAATCACACCGGTCGCGGTCCCTGTTCCGGGGGCTCATCGGGTGCGGTGCCGTCCTGGTGGTCGTCGGGCTGTCCGCAGGAGCGGCGTACGCCGACGAGACGCACACCGACTCCCACAACGCGCCCCGCGTCGGCCTCGTCCAGACCGGGCAGATCGACGACCCCCTGGAGGACGTGCTGGAGCACGCGGCGGTCCTGGGAACCACCTACGTCTTCGACTGACCCCCTCCGGGGGCGCCGCCCACGTGCCCGGCCCCGGGGGTTCACGTCGGCCGCGGCCACGGGCGGCAGGACTCCCGGCCGTGCGCGCTCCCGGCGCCGGCTGCCTCCGCCTCCCTGCCCTGCGGGGCCGGATCCGTGCCCCGGCAAGAACCCGCCCGTGGCTGCGGCGGCCGGTCCGGCACGCGGTGCGTAGGACAGTCCTACGCACCCCGTGCTCCCCGGCCGGAACCGTCGGTGGACGAGAGGGGCGGGGTAGCCCGACCGGCGGAGCCGTCCCGGCCGTCCCGCGGTGCCGGACCGGGGCCCGGCAGACCGTGCCGTGCCGGCCGGGGGGACAGCGGGCACTTCCCCGCCGGGCGCCCGCGCGACGGCTCCGACCGTCCCCACCACCCGTGCGGGAGCCCGCCGCAGGGGTGGTGGGGGCGGCGGGTATCGGGTAGATACGGACGAGTGGTACCGATCGGCACGCGTACGGCCCGACCCCTACCCCGACTCGCGGCGAGGTGAGCTCCTCATGTCCGCCCCATCCGACATTCCCCAGGCCCCCAAAGTCACCGAGCGCGAAGCACGGCAGGTGGCGGAGGCCGCCCGCGAACAGGACTGGCGCAAGCCGAGCTTCGCCAAGGAACTCTTCCTCGGACGCTTCCGGCTGGACCTGATCCACCCCCACCCCCAGCCGGCCCCGGACGACGTACGGCGCGGCGAGGCCTTCCTCGCCCGGCTGCGCGACTTCTGCGAGACCCGGGTCGACGGCGCCCGGATCGAGCGCGAGGCCCGGATCCCCGACGAGGTGATCGACGGTCTCAAGGAGCTCGGCGCCCTCGGCATGAAGATCGAGACCAAGTACGGAGGCCTGGGGCTGACCCAGGTGTACTACAACAAGGCCCTCGCGCTGGCCGGTTCGGCGAACCCCTCCATCGGCGCGCTGCTCTCCGCGCACCAGTCCATCGGCGTACCGCAGCCGCTGAAGATGTTCGGCACCCAGGAGCAGAAGGACGCCTTCCTGCCCCGGCTCGCGCGCACGGACATCTCCGCCTTCCTCCTCACGGAACCCGACGTCGGCTCCGACCCGGCCCGGCTCGCGACCACGGCCGTGCCCGACGGCGACCACTACGTCCTGGACGGTGTGAAGCTCTGGACGACCAACGGCGTCGTCGCCGACCTGCTCGTGGTCATGGCCCGGGTCCCCGGGTCCGAGGGCCACAAGGGCGGCATCACCGCCTTCGTCGTCGAGGCGGACTCCCCGGGCATCACCGTGGAGCACCGCAACGCCTTCATGGGGCTGCGCGGCATCGAGAACGGCGTGACCCGCTTCCACCAGGTCCGCGTCCCCGCGGCCAACCGGATCGGCCCGGAGGGCGCCGGCCTCAAGATCGCCCTCACCACACTCAACACCGGCCGCCTCTCGCTGCCCGCCATGTGCGTCGGCGTCGGCAAGTGGTCGCTGAAGATCGCCCGTGAATGGTCGGCGGTCCGCGAGCAGTGGGGCAGGCCGGTCGCACGGCACGAGGCGGTCGGCGCGAAGATCTCCTTCATCGCCGCCACCACCTTCGCCCTCGAAGCGGTCGTGGACCTCTCCTCCCAGATGGCCGACGAGAGCCGTAACGACATCCGCATCGAGGCCGCCCTCGCCAAGCTGTACGGCTCCGAGATGGGCTGGCTGATCTCCGACGAACTCGTCCAGATCCGCGGCGGACGCGGCTTCGAGACCGCCGCCTCCCTCGCGGCCCGCGGCGAACGCGCCGTCCCCGCCGAGCAGATGCTCCGCGACATGCGGATCAACCGCATCTTCGAGGGCTCCACGGAGATCATGCACCTGCTGATCGCCCGCGAGGCCGTCGACGCCCACCTCAAGGTCGCCGGCGACATCATCGACCCCGACAAGCCGCTCTCCGACAAGGCGAAGGCGGGCGCCAACGCCGCCGGCTTCTACGCGCGCTGGCTGCCCAAGCTCGTCAGCGGCCCCGGCCAGCTGCCCAGCGCCTACGGCGAGTTCCGCGTCCCCGGGCACCCCGACCTCTCCGTGCACCTGCGGTACGTCGAACGCTCGGCCCGCAAGCTGGCCCGCTCCACCTTCTACGCGATGTCGCGCTGGCAGGGCCGCATGGAGACCAAGCAGGGCTTCCTCGGCCGGATCGTCGACATCGGCGCCGAACTCTTCGCGATGAGCGCCGCCTGTGTCCGGGCCGAGCACCTGCGGGCCGACGACGACCACGGGCGCGAGGCGTACCAGCTCGCCGACGTGTTCTGCCGGCAGTCCCGCATCCGCGTGGAGGAACTCTTCAACCGGCTCTGGACCAACACCGACGACATCGACAAGCGCGTCGTCGACGGAGTCCTCTCCGGGACCTACACCTGGCTGGAGGAGGGCGTCATCGACCCCAGCGGCGACGGTCCCTGGATCGCCGACGCCACCCCCGGCCCGGCCACCGGGGAGAACGTCCACCGCCCCGTCCGCTGAACCCGGTGGCCCCGCGGGGCGCGTCCACGGCCTGGACGCGCCCCGCGGGCGCGCCCGCCCCAGGGCACAATGGGCGCCCGTGACCGTCATCGACATCCCCGGATCCAAGTCCGTCACCGCCCGCGCCCTGTTCCTGGCCGCGGCGGCGGACGGCACCACCACCCTCCTGCGTCCCCTGCACTCGGACGACACCGAGGGGTTCACCGAGGGGCTGACCCGCCTCGGATACGGGGTCAGCCGTGAGCCGGACCGGTGGCACATCGAGGGACGCCCCTCAGGACCCGCCGTCGCGGACGCCGAGGTCCACTGCCGCGACGGCGCCACCACCGCGCGTTTCCTGCCGACGCTCGCCGCCGCCGCGGCCTCCGGCACCTACCGCTTCGACGCCTCCGCACAGATGCGCCGCCGCCCCCTCGCACCCCTCACCGAGGCCCTGCGCTCCCTCGGCGTCGACCTGCGCCACGAGGGCGCCGAGGGCCACCACCCGCTCACCGTCGAGGCGTCGGGCGTCAAGGGCGGCGAACTCACGCTCGACGCGGGGGAGTCGTCGCAGTACCTCACCGCGCTGCTCATGCTCGGACCGCTCACCGCCGAAGGCCTCCGGATCGACGTCACGGAGCTGGTCTCGGCGCCGTACATCGAGATCACCCTCGCGATGATGCGGGCGTTCGGCGTCGAGGTCGCACGCGAGGGGAACACCTTCACCGTCCCCCCGGGCGGCTACCGCGCCACCACCTACGCCGTCGAGCCCGACGCGTCCACCGCGAGTTACTTCTTCGCCGCGGCGGCCCTCACGGGCCATGAGGTCACCGTCCCCGGCCTGGGAACGGACGCGCTCCAGGGCGACCTGCGCTTCACCGACGTGCTGCGCCGGATGGGCGCCGACGTGCGTACGACCGCGGAAGCCACGACCGTACGGTCCTCCGGCCGGCTCTCCGGCCTCACCGTCAACATGCGTGACATCTCCGACACGATGCCGACCCTCGCGGCGATCGCGCCGTTCGCCACCTCGCCCGTGCGGATCGAGGACGTCGCCAACACCCGGGTGAAGGAGTGCGACCGGCTGGAGGCTTGTGCGGAGAACCTGCGGAACATGGGTGTCACCGTGCACACCGGACCCGACTGGATCGAGATCCACCCCGGCACCCCGCGCCCCACCGAGATCGTCACCCACGGCGACCACCGCATCGTGATGTCGTTCGCCGTCGCCGGACTGCGCACGCCCGGGATGAGCTACGACGACCCCGGCTGCGTACGGAAGACCTTCCCCCGCTTCCACGAGGAGTTCGCGGACTTCGTGACGAGGACCGCCCGGCCGTGACGAGGGGCGTGCCCCCGCACGGTGGCGGATCGCGGTGGCCCGCCCGGTGTCCCGGGACGACGCCGAGCGGTCAGGCGCTGCTCCACCGACCCGCCGGGCGCGGGGCGGACACGCGGCGGCCGAGGGAGAAGTCGGGCATCGACGCGACCTTCTGACCCCGGATGCCGCACAATCGAGCCTCGGCCGCGCTCGGGGACGGGACGCGGCTCGTCAACGGGAGACAGGGGCGGGGATGTTCGGGTTGCACGGAGCGGGCGGCGGGCGGGGCGCCGTCGCGACGGGATGCGTGGTGGTGGCCCTCGTGGGCCTGGCGGGATGCGGCGGCGGGGACGACGGCAGCGACAAGGGCCGGGCCGACAGGAGCCCCACCGCCTCGCGCCCGGCGGCCACGGCCGCTCGGGGCGACGGTCTCACCGAGGCGCAGCTCACCGCCGTCGCCCTCACCGACGGGGAGCGGGCCGGCACCCTCACCGCGTCCGAGTACACGCTGGACGGCCCCCTGGGCGACGCCTACACCGCCGACCCCGCCGTCTGCCAGCCGCTCGTCAGCCTCGCCGGTGACGTCAGCGACCACGACCCCGTGGCCCAGGTGCAGCGCAAGGCGGACAAGCCCGAGGAGATGCTCGGGGTGACCGTCGACGTGACCCTGCGCTCGTACGGCGACGGCGAGGCCGAAAAGGTCATGGACTCGCTGGACAGAGCCGGCCGGGAGTGCGCCGGGGGCCTCACCGAGGAGCGGGCCGTCGCGCGCGCCAGGTACGAGAAGGTCGAACCGGCCGCCCTGCCCTCCTTCGCGGGTGAGGCCGACGAGGCGAAGGCCTTCCGCTTCACCGTTCTCGACGTGAAGGGGAAACTGAAGCTGTACGAGTACCTCACGGTCCTGCGGTCCGGCTCCACCACGCTCGCGTTCCGTGGCGAGATCCTGGGCACCGAGGACATCGGCGGGGTCCCGCAGGACGTCATGGCCGCCCAGTGGAAGAAATTCCGTGCCGGAAAGGTCTGAGGCACGCGCCGACGGGGGCGCCCTGTCGGAGCGCACAGCGGATGCGGCGACAATGGGGGCCATGAGCGACAGCCCCTCACCCCTGGCCGACCCGCATCTCGTCTTCGACGCGGCGGTAGGCCGCCGGGATCTGGTGATCCTCGGCTCCACCGGGTCCATCGGCACCCAGGCCATCGACCTGGTCCTGCGCAACCCCGGCCGCTTCCGCGTCACAGCGGTCTCCGCCGCGGGCGGCAGGGTCCGTCTCCTCGCCGAGCAGGCCCGTCAGCTGCGCGTGCGCACGGTCGCGGTCGCCGACGGGGACAAGGTCCCGGCGCTCCGCGACGCCCTGCGCGACGTCTACGGGGCGGGGGAGCCGCTCCCGGAGATCCTGGCCGGGCCCGACGCCGCCACGGACCTGGCGGCGAGCGACTGCCACACCGTGCTGAACGGGATCACCGGCTCGATCGGCCTCGCCCCCACGCTCGCCGCCCTGAAGGCGGGCCGCACGCTCGCCCTCGCGAACAAGGAGTCGCTGATCGTCGGCGGCCCGCTGGTGAAGGCGCTCGCGGCCCCCGGCCAGATCATCCCGGTCGACTCCGAGCACGCCGCGCTCTTCCAGGCCCTCGCGGCGGGGAAGCGGGCCGACGTCCGCAAGCTGGTCGTGACCGCGTCCGGTGGCCCGTTCCGCGGACGTACGCGCGACGAGCTGGCCGGGGTGACCCGGGAACAGGCCCTGGCGCACCCGACCTGGGCCATGGGCCCGGTGATCACGGTCAACTCCGCGACCCTGGTCAACAAGGGCCTGGAGGTCATCGAGGCGCACCTGCTCTACGACATCCCGTTCGACCGGATCGAGGTCGTGGTCCACCCCCAGTCCTACGTTCACTCGATGGTGGAGTTCACCGACGGCTCCACCCTCGCCCAGGCGACACCGCCCGACATGCGGGGCCCCATCGCCATCGGACTCGGCTGGCCCGAGCGGGTCCCGGACGCGGCCCCGGCCTTCGACTGGACGACCGCCTCCAGCTGGGAGTTCTTCCCGCTCGACGCCGAGGCGTTCCCGTCCGTCGGGCTCGCCAGGCACGTCGGCACCCTCGGCGGCACCGCGCCCGCGGTGTTCAACGCGGCCAACGAGGAGTGCGTGGACGCCTTCCTGTCAGGACGGCTGCCCTTCAACGGAATCATGGATACGGTCACAGCGGTGGTGGCCGAACACGGCACCCCCGCCACGGGAACTTCACTGACGGTCGCGGACGTCCTCGAGGCGGAGACCTGGGCCCGGTCCAGGGCACGCGAACTCTCGGCGGAAGCGACAGCGGAGGCGCACGTATGAGCACGACGACGATCCTGATGACGATTCTGGGTATCGCCATCTTCGCCGTGGGTCTGCTGTTCTCGATCGCCTGGCACGAACTGGGCCACCTGTCGACGGCCAAGCTCTTCGGCATCAGGGTGCCCCAGTACATGGTCGGCTTCGGGCCGACCCTCTGGTCGCGCAAGAAGGGCGACACCGAGTACGGCATCAAGGCCATCCCCGCCGGCGGCTACATCCGGATGATCGGCATGTTCCCCCCGGGGCCCGACGGCCGGATCGAGGCGCGCTCCACGTCACCGTGGCGCGGCATGATCGAGGACGCCCGGTCCGCGGCCTTCGAAGAGCTGGAGCCGGGCGACGAGACGCGCCTCTTCTACACGCGCAAGCCCTGGAAGCGCGTGATCGTGATGTTCGCCGGACCCTTCATGAACCTGGTCCTCGCCGTCGCGATCTTCATGGGCGTGGCGATGACCTTCGGTTTCCAGACCCAGACCACCGAGGTCGCGGGCGTCCAGCAGTGCGTGATCGACCAGAGTGAGGACCGCGACGTCTGCAAGGCGTCCGACCCGGTCTCGCCCGCCAAGGCCGCGGGGCTCAAGGAGGGCGACAGGATCGTCGCCTTCAACGGGCAGGGGATCGACGACTGGGCCACCCTGTCGGACAGGATCCGGCAGACGACCGGCCCCGCCACCATCACCGTGCAGCGCGACGGCCGGGAACAGACCCTGAACGCCGTGCTCGAGAAGAACGCCGTGGCCAAGAAGGACGCCGACGGCGAGGTCGTGCCGGGTGAGTTCGTCGAGGCCGGGTACCTGGGCTTCGCCGCCAGGACCGAGATCCTGCCGCTCTCCTTCGGCGACTCGGTCGTCCGCATGGGCGACATGATCGAGAACGGCGTCGATTCGATCATCGCCCTGCCCTCCAAGATCCCCGACCTCTGGAACGCGGCGTTCAGCGACGGTGAGCGCGCCGACGACTCACCGGTCGGCGTGGTCGGCGCGGCCCGGATCGGCGGCGAGGTGATGAACCTGGACGTCCCGGCCCAGAACCAGATGGCGATGATGCTGTTCCTGCTGGCCGGGTTCAACCTCTCGTTGTTCCTGTTCAACATGCTGCCCCTGCTCCCGCTCGACGGCGGGCACATCGCGGGCGCGCTGTGGGAATCGCTTCGCCGGAACGTGGCCAAGGTCTTCAGGCGGCCCGATCCCGGCCCCTTCGACGTGGCGAAGCTCATGCCGGTCGCCTACGTGGTCGCGGGGATCTTCATCTGCTTCACGCTGCTGGTGCTGGTGGCCGACATCGTGAACCCGGTGAAGATCACCTGACGTCCCGCACGTCCCGGAGGTCGCGGCCGGTCACACGAGTGGTGTCCGGCCGCACACCGGAGAGTGGTCCGACGGCATGGGTGCGCCCCGTTCTTCCGCGGTGCCGTAACCTCGAAGCCTGGAGTCCGCCGTTCTCGGGACCTCGATCCACACTGATCCACACCTTGGGGATGCTCAGCGCATGACTGCGATTTCTCTCGGAATGCCGGCCGTTCCGACCAAGCTCGCCGACCGACGGGTCAGCCGCCAGATCCAGGTCGGCACGGTCGCGGTCGGCGGGGACGCACCGGTGTCGGTGCAGTCCATGACGACGACGCGCACGTCCGACATCGGCGCGACGCTGCAGCAGATCGCGGAGCTGACGGCCTCGGGCTGCCAGATCGTGCGTGTGGCGTGTCCGACGCAGGACGACGCGGACGCGCTGGCGACCATCGCCAGGAAGTCGCAGATCCCGGTGATCGCGGACATCCACTTCCAGCCCAAGTACGTCTTCGCGGCCATCGACGCGGGCTGCGCCGCGGTCCGGGTCAACCCGGGCAACATCAAGCAGTTCGACGACAAGGTCAAGGAGATCGCCAAGGCGGCGGGGGACGCGGGCACCCCCATCCGCATCGGCGTGAACGCCGGCTCCCTGGACGCGCGGCTCCTGAAGAAGTACGGCAAGGCGACGCCCGAGGCGCTCGTGGAGTCGGCCCTGTGGGAGGCGTCACTCTTCGAGGAGCACGGCTTCCGGGACATCAAGATCTCGGTCAAGCACAACGACCCGGTCATCATGGTGAACGCCTACCGCCAGCTGGCCGCGCAGTCCGACTACCCGCTGCACCTGGGTGTGACGGAGGCCGGCCCGGCGTTCCAGGGGACGATCAAGTCCGCGGTGGCGTTCGGCGCGCTTCTCTCCGAGGGGATCGGGGACACGATCCGGGTGTCGCTGTCCGCTCCTCCGGCGGAGGAGGTCAAGGTCGGACTGCAGATCCTGGAGGCGCTGAACCTCAAGCAGCGGCGGCTGGAGATCGTGTCGTGCCCGTCGTGCGGCCGGGCGCAGGTGGACGTCTACAAGCTCGCGGACCAGGTGAGCGCGGGTCTGGAGGGCATGGAGGTCCCGCTGCGGGTCGCCGTGATGGGCTGTGTCGTCAACGGCCCCGGCGAGGCCCGCGAAGCGGACCTGGGCGTGGCCTCCGGCAACGGCAAGGGCCAGATCTTCGTGAAGGGGGAGGTCATCAAGACCGTCCCGGAGTCGAAGATCGTGGAGACCCTCATCGAGGAAGCCATGAAGATCGCGGAGCAGATGGAGAAGGACGGCATCGCCTCGGGCGAGCCCCAGGTCTCCATCGCGGGCTGACCCCCGGCGTCCTCGGGCCCCGCAGGCGGACCTGCGGGGCTCAGCCGTGTCCGCGGCCACCGCTTTCCGTACGGGGGCGGCACCCCACAGCCATGTTGGGTACAGTGCGGACATCAGCAGACCGTTCGGTGAGGCCCCAGTGTTGACGCAGACCACTACCCGGGTCCTCGACCCCGGCGAGCTCCCCGCCGCGCTCGCCATCCTCGAGAGCGAACCCGTGGACAACGCGTTCGTCACCTCCCGCGTGCAGGTCGCCGGACTCGATCCCTGGCGTCTCGGCGGCGAGATGTGGGGCTGGTACGCCGACGGCCGCCTGCGCTCGCTCTGTTACTCCGGCGCGAACCTCGTGCCCATCTGCGCCACCCCCGAGGCCGTCCGGGCCTTCGCCGACCGTGCCCGGCGGGCCGGCCGCCGCTGCTCCTCGATCGTCGGCCCGGCCGGCCCCACCGCCCAGCTGTGGCGCCTCCTGGAACCGAGCTGGGGCCCGGCCCGCGAGGTCCGCCCCCACCAGCCGCTGATGGTGACCGACCGCCCCTCGGCGGAGGTGGTGCCCGACCCGCTCGTGCGCAGGGTCCGCAAGGAGGAGATGGACGTCCTCATGCCGGCCTGCGTGTCCATGTTCACCGAGGAGGTCGGCATCTCCCCGCTCGCCGGCGACGGCGGTCTCCTCTACCAGGCGCGGGTCGCCGAACTGATCACCGCGGGCCGCTCCTTCGCCCGTATCGAGGACGGCAAGGTCGTCTTCAAGGCGGAGATCGGCGCGGCCACCCCCCGGGCCTGTCAGGTCCAGGGGGTCTGGGTCGCTCCCGAGGCCCGTGGCCGGGGGCTCTCGGAAACGGGCATGGCGGCCGTCCTGCGCCACGCGCTCAGTGACGTCGCACCGGTCGTCAGCCTGTACGTGAACGACTACAACACCGCCGCGCGCAGGGCCTACAGCCGCGTCGGCTTCCGCGAGACCGGCGCGTTCATGAGCGTGCTGTTCTGACCGGGCGGCACGGACAGTAGGGTTCCCCGCATGGCAGCAGCAACCCCCACGTCCCCTTCGGGCTCCGGCACACCCGGCATCGTGGTCGGACCGCTCGACCTCGCCGCCCGTGTCGACGAGGCCCTCGCCGTGCAGGCCCTCGCCTTCGGCCTCACCCAGGACGAGATCGACGTACGCCGCCACATCGTGCTGCGCCACCTCGACCACCCGCGGGCCCGCGCCCTGGGCGCCACCGCCGCCGACGGACGGCTCGTCGGATTCGTCTACGGACTGCCGAACGACCGGACGCACTGGTGGTCCACCGTCGTCGAACCGTATCTGCGCGCCACCGGATCCGAGGACTGGCTCGACGACTCCTTCGTGATCACCGAACTCCACGTCCACCCGGGCTTCCAGCAACGCGGAATCGGCCGCAGCCTGATCACCACCATCACGGACGCCGTCGAACTGCCGCGGTCCATCCTCTCCGCGATCGACACCGAGAGTCCCGCCCGCGGCCTCTACCGCGCCCTGGGTTACCAGGACCTGGCCCGGCAGGTGCTCTTCCCCAGCGCGCCCAAGCCGTACGCGGTGATGGGCGCGCCCCTGCCGCTGCGCCGAGGCTGAGCCGGGCCGGCCGCCCCGGTGGACCGGCTGGCCCGGGCAATCGATTTCCGCCCGCGCGGGCCCCCCGGCTAACCTCGGGCCCACCACCCTTGCGAGCAGGAGTTCACCATGGCCCAGGTCCAGCGCATGTCCCGATTGATGATCAAGACACTGCGCGACGACCCGGCGGACGCCGAGACGCTCAACCACAAGCTCCTCGTCCGCGCCGGTTACGTACGCCGCACCGCGGCCGGCATCTGGTCCTGGCTGCCGCTCGGCAAGAAGGTCCTCGAGAACGTCACCCGCGTCGTACGCGAGGAGATGGACGCCATCGGCGGCCAGGAGGTCCTGCTCCCCGCGCTGCTCCCCAAGGAGGCGTACGAGGCGAGCGGCCGGTACGACGAGTACGGCGACCTGCTGTTCAGGCTCAAGGACCGCAAGGGCGCCGACTACCTCCTCGGACCCACGCACGAGGAGGTCTTCACCCAGGTCGTCAAGGACATGTGCTCGTCCTACAAGGACCTGCCCGTGATCCTCTACCAGATCCAGACCAAGTACCGCGACGAGGCCCGCCCCCGCGCCGGTGTGCTGCGCGGACGCGAGTTCCAGATGAAGGACTCCTACTCCTTCGACACCACCGACGAGGGCCTGGCCGAGGCCTACCGGCTGCACCGCGCCGCGTACATCCGGATCTTCGAGCGCCTCGGCCTCGACCACCGCATCGTCTCCGCCGTCTCCGGCGCCATGGGCGGATCCGCCTCCGAGGAGTTCCTCGCCCCCGCGCCCGCCGGCGAGGACACCTTCGTCGACTGCCCGAACTGCGACTACGCCGCCAACACCGAGGCCGTGACCTTCAAGGCCACCGCTGCCGACGCCTCGGCGGCCGGCCCGGTCGAGGTGCTGGACACCCCCGACACCCCGACGATCGAGACCCTCGCCGCCCACCTCGGCGTCCCGGCCTCCGCCACCCTGAAGAACCTGCTGGTCAAGGTCGACGGCGAGATCGTGGCCGTGGGCGTACCCGGCGACCGCGAGGTCGACCTCGGCAAGCTCGGCGAGCACCTCGCCCCCGCCGTCGTCGAACTCGTCACCGCCGAGGACTTCGTCGGCCGCCCCGACCTGGTGCGCGGCTACGTCGGCCCGCAGGGCCTGGAGAAGGTCCGCTACATCGCCGACCCCCGCGTCGCCTCGGGCACCGCCTGGATCACGGGTGCGAACCAGGAGGGCAAGCACGCGCGGAACGTCGTCGCGGGCCGCGACTTCGAGGTCGACGACCACCTCGACGTCGTCGTCGTCGAGGCCGGGGACCCCTGCCCCAACTGCGGCACCGGCCTCCAGGTGGACCGGGCGATCGAGATCGGCCACATCTTCCAGCTCGGCCGCAAGTACGCGGACATCTTCTCCCTCGACGTCCTCGGCCAGCAGGGCAAGCCGGTACGGGTCACGATGGGCTCCTACGGCATCGGTGTCTCCCGCGCGGTGGCGGCCCTCGCCGAGCAGACGGCCGACGACAAGGGCCTGTGCTGGCCCCGTGAGATCGCCCCGGCCGACGTGCACGTCGTCGCCGCCGGCAAGGCCCTCCAGACCGAGCTGGCCCTCGACGTCTCCGAGAAGCTCAACGCGGCGGGCCTGAGGGTCCTCGTCGACGACCGGGCGGGCGTCTCACCCGGTGTGAAGTTCACCGACTCCGAGCTCATCGGGGTCCCGCAGATCCTCGTCGCCGGCCGCCGTTCGGCCGAGGGCGTCCTGGAGCTGAAGGACCGTCGCACGGGCGAGCGCGAGGAGCTCACGGTCGACGAGGCGATCGCCCGTCTGACGGACCGGGGCTGACCGGCCGGACGGCGAAGAAGAGGGCCCCGCGCACCGCGCGGGGCCCTCTCGTGCTTCCCGCGCCGACTAGAGCCAGGCCGCGAACTCCAGCGACAGTTCGCCGTCCTGCCTGCGTCCCACGGTCAGCGCGCGCGTGCCCGACTCGACGGCCCGGAACAGGGTCCAGCCGCGCAACCGCGCCTGGTCGACCTCCAGGGACTCGGCGAGCTTCTTGACCCGGCGACGGGCCGTCGCGGCGCCGCCGGGCGAGGCGATCAGGTCCTCCACCCGGTCCCGCACCAGCCGCGCCAGGTCGTACGCCCGCTCGCCGGTCAGCGGCTCCGGTCCGACCGCCAGCCAAGGGGCGCGCTCACCCGACAGGACCTTGCTCTGCCGGAAGTTGCCGTGCAGAAGCAGGAGTTCCGGGGGCTCGTCGACGAGGTCGCCGCGGGCGGCGAGTGCCGCCGAGACGAGCGGTTCGAGCGCGGGTTCCCGCGCCGCCGCCGCCCTCATGGGACCCACCTGCCGGGCGGTGCGCTCCGCCACGGTCTCGAAGGCGTGGCCCGGCGGCGGCTCCACCCACAGCCGCCGCACCGTGCCGGCGGCCTCCAGCAGGGCCTTCGCCTCGGGAAGGGACCGCAGGGACACCTCGTGGTGCAGCCGCTCCAGCAGGAGGGCACCTTCGGGCACCGCCGCCCCGGGAGCGTCCAGGAGCTCGACGGCACCCCAGCCGTGCCAGTGCGTGAGCGCCGCCCGCTCGAGCGCGGGGCCGGCGCCGGAAGGCGCGAGCTTCAGCACGCCGGGCGTGCCGTCAGCCCGGCGCACCAGGAGGACGAGGCTGCTGCGCCCGCCGGGAGCGCACACCCGGTCGAGGGAGACCGCGTGCGCGGACAGCGCCTCGTCGGTGAGCGCGGGGAGCTGTCCGAGCCACTCGGCGGCGGCCGCGTCCCCGTACGTCTCGCCGAGCGCTCGCACCAGACGCTGCGGCGGTTCGAAACCCATACGTGCCTTGTTCCCTTTCAGAGCCTGCTCAGTTGCTCAGTGCGTGGCACCCGTGGCGCCGGCCTCCGCCGTGTCCTGCGGCGGTGCGGCCTTCTCCACGAGCCCAGGAAAGGCTACGCCGGTGCCGCGCCAGCGCACCGCGCGCACCGCGGCCTCCCGGAGCGCGCCCGCGGCGTCCTGCCGCAGCGCCCCTCCGGCGGCCCGCACGAGATCGGAGTACACGTGCGCGACCCGGTCCTCCAGCACGGCGGCGAGCCGCGTCGCGGAGGCCGTATCCCGCACCGCGAAGGGCAGAGCGTACGCCGCGTCCGCCACCACCGGCGTACCGCCCAGGTCACGGACCGTCCGGGTGAGCGCGTCACGCCGGGCCCGGTGGGCGTCGCAGGCGGCCGTCGCGTCGCCGCGGCGCCCTCCGTCCAGCCGGCCGCCCAGGGCGCCGTACCCGTACACAGCGGCGTGCTCGGCGGCGAGCGCGGCCTGCGCGGCCCGCAGCGTGCCCTCCGTGTCGTCGCTTCCGGCCTCGTGTCTCATGCCGGGGTCTCCTTGGCCAGTTCGGTCAGCAGATACGCGTGGGCCGCGCCGGCCGCGGCGATCGAGGCCAGCAGCCTGGCCAGTTCGGGGTCCGCGGTGAGCAGGGCCGCGGCGCGGCCGTCCGCCACCCGGCGCTCCTCGGCCGCCAGCTCCCTCAGGGCCGCCCGCGCGTCCGCGGGGCCGGCCGGGGGCGCCGGGGCGGGGGAGCCGCCTGCGGCCCCGGCCCGCCCGCCCAGGGCCGCCAGGTGCTCCCGCACGGTGGCGCTCAGCGGCGCGAGCCCCGCCTCCGTCACCGGGTGGGCGGCCGCGACCTGTTCGTAGCGGGAGAGCAGTGAGGCGCTGTCGCGGGCACCCGCCGCCCGCAGGGCACCTGCCCGGAGCGACGCGGCCCGGGCGTCCGCGCCCCCGGGGCCCGTCCGTGCCTCCGGCTCCCCGCAGCCCGTCAGCACCGCGCCCAGGGCGAATGCTCCCGTAGCGGTGAGCGCACCCCTGCGCGTCGTCCCCGTGCGGCGCACTTGTCTCCTTCAGCCTGGTTTCTGACAGTTACTGACCTGAAGTGATCACCGGAGGCGAGCGTACCCGCGGCCGGGCAGGAGGCGGACGGCAACACCCCTGCGGACCGGATACCCTTTGACCTGACACGCGACGATCCCCACAACAGCACACGCGGCCGAGGAGTCACCCGGATGAGCACCACCCAGAGCGACAGGCTGCGCGAACTGCTGGAGCCGCTCGTCGGCGCCAAGGAGCTGGACCTCGAGGAGATCGAGGTGTCCCGGGCGGGCCGCCGCAGGGTGCTGAGGGTCATCGTGGATTCCGAGGACGGTGTCGAGCTCGACACCTGCGCGGAACTCAGCCGCAGCATCTCCGAGACGCTGGACGAGACCGACGCCATGGGTGAGGGCGAGTACGTCCTCGAAGTGAGCTCTCCGGGCGCCGACCGCCCGTTGACCGAGCACCGCCACTACGTACGCGCCACCGGCCGGCTGGCCAAGCTCACCCTGGGCGAGGGCGACGAGCTGGTGGCCCGCATCCTCGCGGTGGACGACGAGGGCCTCGATCTGGAAGTGCCCGGCGTCAAGGGCCGCAAGCCCACGTCGCGCCGAGTGGCCTTCGGTGACATCGCCAAGGCGCGCGTGGAGATCGAATTCAACCGCAAGGACAAGAAGGAAGAGGAGGCGTAGCCGTGGACATCGATGTGAAGCTTCTGAAGGGCTTGGCGCAGGACAAGGAGATCCCCTTCGACGTGCTCGTCGGGGCGATCGAGTCGGCCCTCCTCATCGCGTACCACCGCACCGAGGGCAGCCACCGCCGTGCGCGCGTCGAGCTGGACGCCGGCGGGCACGTCACGGTGTGGGCGAAGGACGACCCGGCCGAGCTCGAGGAGGGCCAGGAGGCCAAGGAGTTCGACGACACACCGTCCGGCTTCGGGCGTATCGCCGCGACCACCGCCAAGCAGGTCATCCTGCAGCGGCTGCGCGACGCCGAGGACGACAGGACCTTCGGCGAGTACGCGGGCCATGAGGGTGACGTCGTCACCGGCCTGGTGCAGCAGGGCAAGGACCCGAAGAACGTCCTGGTCGACATCGGCAAGCTGGAGGCGATCCTGCCGGTGCAGGAGCAGGTGCCGGGTGAGGAGTACACCCACGGCCTGCGGCTGCGCACCTACGTCGTCCGGGTGGCCAAGGGCGTTCGCGGGCCCTCCGTGACGCTGTCGCGCACGCACCCGAACCTGGTGAAGAAGCTCTTCGCGCTGGAGGTCCCGGAGATCGCGGACGGGTCGGTCGTCATCGAGGCCATCGCCCGCGAGGCGGGCCACCGCACCAAGATCGCCGTACGCTCCACCCGGGCCGGCCTGAACCCGAAGGGCGCCTGCATCGGCCCCATGGGCAGCCGTGTGCGCAACGTCATGGCCGAGCTGCACGGCGAGAAGATCGACATCGTCGACTGGTCGGACGACCCCGCCGAGATGGTCGCCAACGCGCTGTCACCCGCACGGGTGAGCAAGGTGGAGGTCGTGGACCTCGGGACCCGGTCCGCCCGGGTGACCGTGCCCGACTACCAGCTGTCCCTGGCGATCGGCAAGGAGGGGCAGAACGCCCGTCTGGCCGCCCGCCTCACGGGCTGGCGCATCGACATCCGCCCGGACACCGAGACCGACGCCGAGCGGGACGTGGCCGACCGCGAGCGTGCCGAGCGCGCCCGGGAACGTTCCGAGCGCGGCTGAGCCCGGCCGGCCCGGACAGCACGGGCCGGCCGCAAGGAATAGATCCGGGCGCCGGAGCGCTTGGATCACGACAACATCCGTTCGATTTGTGCCCCCAGCGGGTGAGGTCGGTGCGGGGAGGTAGACTTAGCCGTGTCTGGCCGGACGCACGCCCGCGCTTGCCCCGAGCGAACCTGTGTGGGATGCCGGGAGCGAGCGGCCAAGAGTGAGCTGCTGCGCATCGTGGTGGACGAGGGTGAAGTTGTCCCTGATCCACGCGGTACGCTGCCCGGCCGGGGTGCGTATGTTCACCCCGCCTCCGTCTGTCTGGACCTGGCGGTTCGCCGTCGGGCCTTCCCCCGGGCCTTCAAGGCCAAGGGGCCGTTCGATTCCGCGGCACTGCAGCGGTTCGTCGAGCGGGTGACACCGTAAGAAAGTGAACGGCACGGGACCCCGTGCGGTCAGGTACCTCGCGAGTTGGAAGTAGGTCGAGATTGCGATGAGCACTCGATGAGTACGCGATGAGTACGCCCATGAAGTAGCGACGGTCCGGCGGTAACCCGGACCTAAAAGGAGCGAAGTGGCTAAGGTCCGGGTATACGAACTCGCCAAGGAGTTCGGAGTGGAGAGCAAGGTCGTCATGGCCAAGCTCCAAGAACTCGGTGAGTTCGTCCGTTCGGCGTCCTCGACGATCGAGGCGCCGGTTGTACGCAAGTTGACTGACGCACTGCAGGGTCCCGGCGGCAACGCCGGCAAGTCCGCTGCAAAGCCTGGCGCGCCCCGCAAGGCCGCCCCCGCGAAGCCCGGAGCGCCCTCACCGGCCGCTGCGGCACGTCCCGCTGCCCCGAAGCCCGGCGCCCCGGCCCCCAAGCCGGCCGCCGCGGAGACCCCGGCGAGCAGCACCCCCGCGGCGCCGTCCGCGGGCCCCCGTCCGGGCCCCAAGCCCGCGCCGAAGCCCGCCCCGGTCACCCCGGTGCCCGCCGCGGAGTTCTCCGCCCCGGCCCCGGCCCAGCAGCCGGCCGCGCCGCAGCAGCAGCCCCAGGCCCCGCGTCCCGCGGGCGCCACCCCGGGTCCCCGTCCCGCCCGTCCGGCTCCGGCCGGCGGTCAGCGTGACGGCGGCCGCGACGGTGGTCAGCGTGACGGCGGCCGTGGCGGCGAGCGTGGCGGAGACCGTCCCGCACGTCCCGCGGGCCAGGGCGCGGCGCGTCCCGGCGGCGCACGTCCGGCCGGTCCCCGTCCGGGCAACAACCCCTTCACCTCCGGCGGCTCCACCGGCATGGCGCGCCCCCAGGCGCCCCGTCCCGGCGGTGCCCCGCGCCCCGGCGGCGGTCAGGAGCGCCCCGGCGCCCCGCGCCCGCAGGGTGGTCCCGGCGGCGCCCCGCGCCCGCAGGGCCAGGGTGGCGCACGTCCGTCCCCGGGCGGCATGCCCCGTCCGCAGGCTCCCCGTCCGGGCGGTGCCCCCTCGGGTAACCGTCCGAACCCCGGCATGATGCCGCAGCGTCCCGCTGCGGGCCCGCGTCCCGGCGGTGGCCCCGGCGGCGGCCGTGGTCCCGGTGGCGGCGGCGGTCGCCCCGGTGGCGGCGCCGGTCGTCCCGGTGGCGGCGGCTTCGCCGGCCGTCCGGCAGGTCCCGGTGGCGGTGGCGGCGGCTTCGCCGGCCGTCCCGGTGGTCCCGGCGGCGGTGGCGGCGCAGGCCGTCCCGGTGGTGGCGGCGGCTTCGGCGGTCGTCCCGGCTTCGGTGGACGTCCCGGTGGCCCCGGTGCCCGTGGTGGCACGCAGGGCGCCTTCGGCCGCCCCGGTGGTCCCGCGCGTCGTGGGCGCAAGTCGAAGCGTCAGAGGCGCCAGGAGTACGAGGCCATGCAGGCCCCGTCGGTGGGCGGCGTCATGCTGCCTCGCGGCAACGGGCAGGCTGTCCGGCTGTCGCGCGGTGCGTCCCTGACCGACTTCGCGGAGAAGATCAACGCCAACCCGGCGTCGCTCGTCGCCGTGATGATGAACCTCGGCGAGATGGTCACCGCCACGCAGTCCGTCTCCGACGAGACGCTGAAGCTCCTCGCGGACGAGATGAACTACGTCCTCGAGATCGTCAGCCCGGAGGAGGAGGACCGCGAGCTGCTCGAGTCCTTCGACATCGAGTTCGGTGAGGACGAGGGAGGCGAAGAGGCCCTGGTCTCCCGCCCGCCGGTCGTCACCGTCATGGGTCACGTCGACCACGGTAAGACCCGGCTGCTGGACGCGATCCGCAAGACGAACGTCGTCGCGGGCGAGGCCGGCGGTATCACGCAGCACATCGGTGCGTACCAGGTCTCCTCCGAGGTCAACGGCGAGGACCGCCGTATCACCTTCATCGACACCCCGGGTCACGAGGCGTTCACCGCCATGCGTGCCCGTGGTGCGAAGTCCACCGACATCGCGATCCTCGTGGTCGCGGCGAACGACGGTGTGATGCCCCAGACGATCGAGGCGCTGAACCACGCCAAGGCGGCCGAGGTGCCGATCGTGGTCGCGGTCAACAAGATCGACGTCGAGGGGGCCGACCCGACCAAGGTGCGCGGCCAGCTCACCGAGTTCGGTCTGGTGGCCGAGGAGTACGGCGGCGACACGATGTTCGTCGACATCTCCGCCAAGCAGGGCCTCAACATCGAGGCACTGCTGGAGGCCGTCGTCCTCACCGCCGACGCCTCGCTCGACCTGCGGGCCAACCCCGACCAGGACGCGCAGGGTATTGCGATCGAGTCCCACCTCGACCGCGGCCGCGGTGCCGTCTCGACCGTCCTCGTCCAGCGCGGCACGCTGCGCATCGGCGACACGATGGTGGTCGGCGACGCGTACGGCCGTGTCCGGGCGATGCTCGACGACAACGGCAACAACGTCCAGGAAGCGGGTCCCTCGACCCCCGTCCTGGTGCTGGGTCTCACCAACGTCCCGGGTGCGGGCGACAACTTCCTGGTGGTGGACGAGGACCGTACGGCCCGTCAGATCGCCGAGAAGCGTGCCGCTCGCGAGCGCAACGCCAACTTCGCCCGCAAGGGTGTCCGGTTCTCCCTGGAGAACCTGGACGAGGCGCTCAAGGCCGGTCTGGTCCAGGAGCTCAACCTCATCATCAAGGGCGACGCGTCCGGTTCGGTGGAGGCTCTCGAGTCCTCCCTGCTCCAGCTCGACGTCGGCGAAGAGGTCGACATCCGGGTCCTGCACCGAGGTGTGGGTGCGGTCACCGAGTCGGACATCAACCTGGCGACCGGCTCCGACGCCATCGTGATCGGCTTCAACGTGCGCGCCGCGGGGCGTGCCGAGCAGATGGCCGAGCGCGAGGGTGTGGACGTCCGGTACTACTCGGTCATCTACCAGGCGATCGAAGAGATCGAAGCGGCCCTCAAGGGCATGCTCAAGCCGGAGTACGAAGAGGTCGAGCTCGGCAAGGCGGAGATCCGCGAGATCTTCCGCTCGTCCAAGCTGGGCAACATCGCCGGTGTGCTGGTCCGCTCCGGCGAGGTCAAGCGCAACACCAAGGCGCGCCTGCTGCGCGATGGCAAGGTCATCGCGGAGAACCTCAACATCTCCGGTCTGCGTCGCTTCAAGGACGACGTCACCGAGATCCGCGAAGGCTTCGAGGGCGGTATCAACCTCGGAAACTTCAACGACATCAAGATCGACGACGTCATCGCGACGTACGAGATGCGCGAGAAGCCGCGAGGCTGATCAACGGGATTCCCGGGGGGCGACCCCCGGGCTCTCCTTCACAGTCGGGGCCGGTCGACGGGACGTATTTCCGTCGATCGGCCCCGGCCGTTCCGTGTACGGTTCTGGTGTCCCCGCCAAGCGATGGCGGGGCGCGACCCCGAACCGGCGGGACATCCGGACATACATGTATGTGGGGACTCTGTCCTTCGATCTGCTCCTCGGCGACGTACGGTCGCTGAAGGAGAAGCGCTCCATCGTCCGCCCGATCGTCGCCGAGCTGCACCGCAAGTTCGCGGTGAGTGTCGCGGAGACGGGCGGGCAGGACCTCTACCGCAGGGCCGAGATCGGCCTTGCCATGGTTTCCGGGGACACCGGGCACCTCACGGACGTACTCGACCGGTGCGAACGCATGATCGCGGGCCGGCCGGAAGTGGAACTGCTGTCCGTACGACGGCGGCTGCACAGCGACGAAGACGATTGAGCAAGGCTTAAGGAGACGGACCAGTGGCCGACAACGCGCGGGCGAAGAAGCTGGCGGACCTCATCCAGGTGGTGGTCGCCGAGAAACTGCAGCGCGGTATCAAGGACCCGCGTCTGGGCACGCACGTGACCATCACGGACACCCGTGTCACCGGCGACCTGCGGGAGGCCACGGTCTTCTACACGGTCTACGGCGACGACGAGGAGCGGGCGAGCGCGGCGGCCGGGCTGGAGAGCGCCAAGGGCGTCCTGCGCTCGGCGGTCGGCGCGGCGGCGGGGACTAAGTTCACCCCGACCCTGGCCTTCGTCGCCGACGCCCTGCCGGACAACGCCAAGGCGATCGAGGACCTGCTCGACAGGGCGCGGGCCTCGGACGCCAAGGTCCGGGAGGCGTCCTCCGGCGCCGCCTACGCGGGCGACGCCGACCCGTACCGCAAGCCCGAGGACGAGTCCGACGAGAACGGCGAGGGCTCACCTTCCGCATGACACAGCAGAACAGGACGCCGGACGGCCTCGTCATCGTCGACAAGCCGTCCGGCTTCACCTCGCACGACGTCGTGGCCAAGATGCGCGGCATCGCCCGCACCCGGCGCGTCGGCCACGCCGGCACCCTGGACCCGATGGCGACCGGAGTCCTCGTCCTCGGAGTCGAGAGGGCGACCAAGCTGCTCGGCCATCTCGCGCTGACCGAGAAGGAGTACCTGGGGACGATCCGTCTCGGCCAGGACACCGTCACCGACGACGCGGAGGGCGAGATCACCTCGTCCACCGACGCCTCCGGAGTCACGCGCGAAGGCATCGACGCCGGGGTCGCCGCACTGAGCGGCGCGATCATGCAGGTGCCGTCGAAGGTCAGCGCCATCAAGATCGACGGCAAGAGGTCCTACGCCCGGGTGCGCGGTGGCGAGGACTTCGAGATCCCCGCCCGTCCGGTGACCGTCTCGTCCTTCCGCGTCTACGACGTCCGGGAGGCGGTCGCGCAGGACGGTACCCCGGTCGTCGACCTGGTCGTCTCCGTCGTGTGCTCCTCCGGTACGTACATCCGCGCGCTGGCCCGTGACCTCGGCGCCGGGCTGGGCGTCGGCGGGCACCTGACCGCGCTGCGGCGCACCCGCGTCGGGCCGTACGGCCTGGACGCGGCACGCACCCTCGACCAGCACCAGCAGGAGCTGACCGTGATGCCGGTCGCCGAAGCCGCGGCGTCGGCGTTCCCGCGCTGGGACGTGGACGAGAAGCGCGCGAGACTGCTGCTCAACGGCGTGCGCCTGGACATGCCGTCCTATCCGCCGGGGCCGGTCGGGGTCTTCGGGCCCGACGGGGCGTTCCTGGTGCTCGTCGAGGAGCAGAAGGGCAAGGCCAGGAGTCTCGCCGTCTTCGCCTGACCAGGCCGTCGGGCGAGGGTCTCCTCCTGCCAGGCCCTCAGCGGCGCGGGCCTCCACGCCCGCGCCTCGCGCGGACTCCGCGGGTGCGTCCATCGTGGAGCGGGCAGCCCCCCTGGTGCGCGCCCGCTCCACGATCCCCCTCCCAGGACCATCCCTCTCCACGAGAACCCTCCGATTCACCCTGATGGGTGGGCGCTCGGAGTGACTGGGGGGTGTGAGGGGGGCGCTTCGGCCTTCCGCGCTTCCGGTGTCCGTCGCCCGGGACCTACCGTCGGACCATGGGCAGCGGGGACCGGTCGAGACTGGTGAGAATCTGCGATCAGGCCGGCCGGCCGCGGGGAACGGGGTTCGTCGCGGACGACCGGGGCACGGTCGTCACCAGCCACCAGGCCGTCGCGCGCTCCGTGCCACTGACGCTGCACGCCGCCGACGGAGGCAGTTGCCGGGTCGGCCCCGACGACATCACCGCGCTGCCCGCCCTCGGGCTGGCCCTGCTGCGCACCGGCGGCCCCGGGACCCTGGGCGTGGAGCCCCTCCCCATCGCCGTGCGCGAGGAGGTCGGCACGGGCGCGTACGTGCGGATCGCCGCCCACGGCTGGCGGGAGGCGCGGGTGCTCGGGGCGACTCCGGCGACGTACTCCGAGGGCGGGCGCGACCACCCCGTCCCCGAAGCGCTGGAGCTCGCCCTCGGCACGGACGGCCGTGACGCGCTGCGTTCCGGCGGGGCCGCGGTCGGCGGGCCCGTGACGGACCCTCGCACCGGGGCGGTCCTGGGCGTCCTCTCGACCGCGCTCAGGGCCGGACACGAGACGGCCGGACTCGCGGTGCCGCTCACCCCCCGGGACGTCCCGGAGCCGCTGGCCGAGGTGCTCCGGCGCAACGCCGCCGGCGTCCCGGGGTACGGACGAGACCTCAACCTCGCGGGGGCACTGCAGCTGACCGCCACCTCGCTCGGCCACGCCGACGCCCGCCCCTGCGGCACCGAGGTGGTCGAACGCCCCGACGTCAGCGCGGAGTTCACCGCCTTCGAGACCGGGACGGGGCCGGTGCTCGGCCTGGTCGGAGCGCCCGGGACCGGCCGCACCACGGAACTCGCCGCCCTGGCCGCCCGCCGTGCCCGCGGCCCGGTGCCCGCCCTCACGCTCTGGCTGCGCGGAGCCGATCTGCGGGCCGAGGACACCTCGGTCACGGACGCGATGGCCCGGGCCCTGCGGCGCTCCGGGAAGATCGTCTCCGCCGCCGGGGCCCGGGGCGACATGGAGGCCGCCACGCCCGACCGGGTGGCCCGGCTCGCCGCGGTGTCCGGGAACCCGCTCCTCGTCGTCGTTGACGGACCGGAGGAGATGCCTCCCCTGCTGGCCCACCGGCTCGCCGGATGGGCCGAGGCGACCGCCGGGTGGCTCCTGGCCCACGAGGTGCGGATGGTCGTCGCCTGTCGTCCCGAGCACTGGGAGACCGCCGGCGCGCTGTATCCGCCGGGCGCCCTGCACCGGCCCGAGCGGCCGGCCGGGCATCTGCCGTCCGCAGTCCGCCTGGGCGACCTCACGGCGGAGCAGGCCGCGCGCGCCCGGGAACGCTACGGCATCCCGCCCGGCACCGTCGCGCCCGGCCACGACCGGCATCCCCTCACCCTGCGCCTCCTCGCCGAGGTGCGGGCGGCGCTGCCCCCCGACGTGCCGGGCAGGCCCGGGACGGAGGAGGTCTTCGCCGCCCGTCTCGACCTCGCCTGCGTCCGGATCGCGGTCCGCATCGGGGCCCAGGCCGAACCCCGGCTCCGGGGCGCGGCGGTCGGCAGGCTGGCGGCGAAGGTGGCCGGCCAGGTCCACGAGGCCGCCAGGCGCTGCCTGGGCCCGGGGCAGGGAGAGCTCGACCGGGCGGCGTTCGAGGAGCTCTTCCCCTGGCGCACGGGGTGGGCCTCGGCCGTCCTCACCGAAGGGCTGCTGGTCCCCGCGGGCGCGGGCTACCGCTTCGCCCACGAGGAGCTGGGCGACTGGGTGCAGGGCGCACACCTCGACCTGGACGCGGCCCTTCACTCACTGGTCCACCGCTGGCACGCGGACGGGGCGCCGCCTCCACCCGCCCCGCAGGACCCGGCGGAACCCCGCAACCTCCCCGTGCCCCGCCACCGCATCGGCCCGGTGCTCCAGGCGATGCTCCTGCTGGAGCGGCGCCAGGGGAACGCTGCGCTGGCCCACCGGATGGCGGACCTGATCGAGGCGATGGACCGCCTGCCCTCCGGGCCGGGCGTGGAGCAGCGGCTCACCGACGCGGTCTGGTGGGCGGCCCGCCTGCTCCGCGAGAGCCTGCTCAGGGTGCCCGACGCGCGGCCCTTCCTGGGTGTGCTGCGTGTGCTCGCCGGACGGATCACCCGGCGTTCCCTGACCGGTGGCGGCCCTGACGCACTCGGCCCCTACGCCGACTTCGGGCCCGGGTTCTGGTGCCGGACGCGGCTGCCCGAGGAGGACCGGATCGATCTGCTGCGCCGCCTGCTGCCCGCCGACGGCGCACCCCGCCCGGACGGAGGCGAACGGTACCTGGACGCCGTGTCCCGGTGCCTGGCCGCCCGGCCGGCGACCGTCCAGGTGCTGCTCTGCCGCTGGTTCACCGACGAGAGCCCCCTGCCCTGCGAGGACGGCGTGCCGATGCGGCTCACCGTGGCCGCCGCCGCGCAGGCCCTCCTGTACGCCCGCCGGGACCTCGCCGTCGACGACCTGACCGAGGCACTGGCGGACACCGCCCACCCGCGCGCCGCCGAACTCCTCGCCGCCCTCGCCGAGGACGAGCCGGCCGCTCTCTGCAGAGCCGTCGACCGATGGGCGCGTGACGAGGAGAGGCCCGCGAGGCGGGCCGCCGCGGCCGTCCACGCCCCCCTCGCCGCGGCCCGCGCGCTGTCCGCACCCGACCGTGCCCTGCTGCGCGGCGCGATGCTCACCCTGCTGGGCCGGCCGGACGACGCGGTCCTGCACGCCCAGGCGCTCACCGTGCTCGTACGGGACCCCGCGACGGGAGGCCGCCACCTGCCGCAGGCCCTGCGCCTCTTCGCCGGGGGAGACCCACGGCTGCCGGTGGCCCTGCTCACGGAGGTGTTCCCCGGGCACCCGGAACCCGTGCTCGCCGCGCTGCGCGCCCGACTGGCACTGCCCGGGGAGGCTGCCGACGGCGTGCTGCGGGAACTGGCCGCCCTGGACACCCCCGCTCTGGCACTGCACGCACCGGGTCTCCTGCGCCACTACATCGAAAGCCGCGGCCGGTCGGGCGAGGACGCCGGAGCGCAGGCCGCCGCCTACGTGGACCACAGGCTCGAGCTCGGCCCGGCCGCCCGGGCGCTGCTGCGGCCCCTGATGGCCGGACTGCTGCGGGACCGCCCCGCCCCGCCGTCCGTACGCGCCGCGCTGGCGCGGACGCTCGCCACCGGGGGGAGCGCCGCGTCCAGGCCGCTGCGCGCCGAGCTGCTGGAAGTCCTGCTGGACTTCGAGCAGGACACGGGCGGGGACCCGGAGGTCCTCGACGCCCTGCTGCGGGCCGCCGCCGCGGGATCCGGCCGCCGTCCCGAAGCCCGCACCCGGGCTCTGGTGCACCGCACCGGCACACTCCTCGTGCGGACGCCCGAAGGCGCGGCCCGCTTCGACCACCGGCTGGCAGAACTCGCCCGGGACGTCCCCGGCTTCGGGGCCCTCGTCACCCGGTGGCTCGCGGACGCCCCGCAGGAGTGGGCGGAGGTGTTGGGCCCCGGCGCCCGGCGGGCGACGGAGTCGCCGCACGGGGCACGGCCGGTGATCCCGGTGCCGATGCAGGCCGTGGGACGTGAGCATGGCAGTCTTAGACCTGCGTAATGGACACACACACGTACACAGGTTCGGGCGAGGAGCGGTCACAGTGCACTGCTGGCGTGGCTTGGAGGACATCCCTGAGGGCTGGGGGCGCAGCGTCGTCACCATCGGCTCCTACGACGGGGTGCACCGCGGACACCAGCTGATCATCGGCCGTGCCGTGGAGAGGGCGCGGGAGCTCGGTGTGCCCTCCGTCGTCGTCACCTTCGACCCGCACCCCAGCGAGGTCGTCCGCCCCGGTACGCATCCGCCGCTGCTCGCACCGCACCACCGGCGTGCCGAGCTCATGGCCGGCCTGGGCGTGGACGCGGTGCTCATCCTGCCGTTCACCGCCGAGTTCTCCCAGCTCTCGCCCGCCGACTTCATCGTGAAGGTGCTCGTCGACAAGCTGCACGCGCAGCTGGTGATCGAAGGCCCCAACTTCCGCTTCGGACACCGGGCCGCCGGCGACGTCGCCTTCCTCACCGAACTCGGCCGCACCCACGACTACGAGGTCGAGGTCATCGACCTCTACGTGAGGGGGGACGCGGGCGGCGGCGAGCCCTTCTCCTCCACCCTCACCCGCCGGCTGATCGCCGAGGGAGACGTCCGGGGGGCCGCGGAGATCCTCGGCCGTCCGCACCGCGTCGAGGGTGTCGTGGTGCGGGGCGCCCAGCGGGGCCGCGAGCTCGGTTTCCCCACGGCGAACGTGGAGACCCTGCCGCACACCGCGATCCCCGCCGACGGCGTCTACGCCGGCTGGCTCACGGTGGAGGGAGAGGCGATGCCCGCCGCGATCTCCGTGGGCACGAATCCGCAGTTCGACGGCACGGAGCGGACCGTCGAGGCGTACGCCATCGACCGCGTCGGCCTCGACCTGTACGGGCTGCACGTCGCGGTCGACTTCCTCGCCTACGTACGGGGCATGCTGAAGTTCGAGTCGATCGAGGACCTGCTCGTGGCGATGGCCGCCGATGTGAAGAAGTCCAGCGAACTGGTCGCGGCGTACGAACGGGCCTGACGCCTTCCTGTGGTGCGCACGCGGGGACAGGGGCATCGTCGGGGGCAGGAACCGCCGAGCCGGGAGGACGGCCGCACGTGCGTGAACTGCTGACGGAACTGCGCGACTGGCACGCCGCCGGAACGCCCTTCGCCCTGGCCACCGTCGTCGCGGTGCGGGGGAGCGCGCCCCGGGCCCCCGGCGCCGCGATGGCGGTGACCGCCACCGGCGTGGCGGCGGGCAGCGTCTCCGGGGGATGCGTGGAGAGCGACGTGTACGAGGTCGCCACCGAGGTCCTCACCACGGGCCGGACAGTGCTGCGGACCTACGGCATCAGCGACGACGAGGCTTTCGGCGCCGGACTGACCTGCGGCGGCACGATCGACGTCCTGGTGCAGCCCTACGTCGCGGCGGAGGACCGGGAGATCCTGCGGGAGTGCGCCGAGACCATCGGCGCGGGGGAACCCGTCGCACTCGCCACCGTGGTCCGCGGAGCGGCGCGTCCGGGCAGCCGACGGATGATCACGGCCGACCGGGTCAGGGGCTCACTCGGCGACCAGGGGCTCGACGCGGCCGTGACCGACGACGCGCGCGGGCTGCTCGCCCAGGGCGCCACCGGCAGCACCGGGTACGGCCCGCACGGCGAGCGCCGGATGCAGGACGTCACCGTCTTCGTCCAGACCTACGCCCCCGCGCCCCGCATGCTCGTCTTCGGAGCCATCGACCACGCGGCGGCCACCGCGAGGATCGGGGCCTTCCTCGGCTACCGGGTGACGGTGTGCGACGCCCGCCCCGTCTTCGCCACCAGGGAGCGCTTCCCGACAGCCGACGAGGTCGTCTGCGCCTGGCCGCACACCTACCTGGAATCGACGCGGGTGGACGAGCGCACGGTCGTCTGCGTCCTCACCCACGACCCGAAGTTCGATGTGCCGCTGCTCGCCGCCGCGCTGCGCACCCCCGCCGCCTACATCGGTGTGATGGGCAGCCGGCGGACCCACGCCGACCGGGTCGCCCGGCTGCGGGAGGCCGGGGTGGACGAGACGGGGCTGGCCCGCCTCGCCTCACCCGTCGGCCTCGACCTGGGGGCCCGTACACCGGAGGAGACAGCCGTCTCCATCGCAGCCGAGATCATCCAGCACCGCTGGGGCGGCACCGGCCGCCCCCTGGGCGAGCTGACGGGGGCCATCCACCACGCCGGGAGACCCGGCGTCTGAGCGAGCCCCGGCTCCCGTCCACTGCGGGACAGCCCTCAGGAGCCGCCCGCCCCGGCCGCCCAGTGGCAGGCGACCTGGGTCCGGCCGTCCCCGTGCAACACGGGCAGCTCCTTCGTGCGGCACGCGTCCGCGACGCCGGCGCGCTCCGCCTCGCCCGAGGCGAGGACCTGGCAGCGGGCATGGAAACGGCAGCCGGACGGCACCTTCGAGGGGTCAGGCGGCTCGCCCGTCAGGATCACCGGCTCGCCGTCCGCCTCCGGCAGCACGGACAGCAGGGCCCGGGTGTAGGGGTGCCGGGGAGCGGTGAGGACCTGCTCGACGTCACCCGTCTCCACGATGCGGCCCAGGTACATCACCGCCACCCGGTCGGCGATGTTCCAGGCCAGCCCCAGATCATGCGTCACCACCAGCGCCGACAGGCCCAGTTCCTCGCGCAGCCGCAGCAGCAGCGCCAGGATCTCACCGCGTACGGACGCGTCCAGCGAGGCCACGGGTTCGTCCGCGACGATGAGTTCCGGCTCCAGGACCAGTGCGCCGGCGATCACGACCCGCTGGCGCTGACCGCCCGACAGCTCGTGCGGATACCGCAGGAAGAACCGTTCCGGAGGCCGCAGCCCCGCCCGCGCCAGCGCCCCGGCAACGGCCGCCCGCTCGTCGCCCGCGTATCCGTGGATGCGCAGGCCCTCCGCCACCGCGTCGTAGACCGTGTGGCGGGGGTTGAGGGAACCGCTGGGGTCCTGGAGCACCAGCTGCACCCGTTTGCGGTACGCCTTGAGCGACCGGCCCCCGTAGTCCAGGGGCTCGCCGCCGAAGGTGACCCGGCCGGCCGTGGGGGGCACCAGGCCCAGCAGGGACCGGGCCAGAGTCGTCTTCCCGCATCCCGACTCGCCGACCAGGGCGACGATCTCACCGGGACGGATGTCGAGGTCGACCCCGTCGACCGCCCGCGCCGTCGCCGCCCCGCGCCTGCCGGGAAACGCCACCTTCAGCGCCTGCGCGCTGAGCAGGGGGGCCGGGGGAGTGGTCGTCATGGAGTGCTCCTTGCTTCCTCGGTACCGCCGCCGGGTGCCGCCGGGGCCTGCGGCCCCACGAGCACGCACGCCGCCCGCCGGGACGGACCGGCCGGCCGCAGCTCCTGGTCCTCGACGGCACAGGAGTCCAGCGCCGCCGTGCAGCGCGGATGGAACGCACAGCCCGAAGGGAGTGCCGACGGGTCCGGCGGGTCGCCCGGCAGGCCGCGCGGCGCGTGCCGCGACGCCGGGTCGCCGATGCGCGGGAAGGCCGCCGACAGGGCGCTGCCGTAGGGGTGTCTCGCGTTCTCGTACACCTGCTTGGCGGGGCCCTCCTCGACGACCCGGCCCGCGTACATCACCGACAGCCGGTCGCAGGTGTCGGAGAGCACCGCCAGGTCGTGGCTGATCATGATCAGGCCGAGGTCCTGGTCGCTGACGAGCTGCTCGATCAGCCGCAGGATCTGCGCCTGGATCATCACGTCGAGCGCGGTGGTGGGCTCGTCGGCGATGATCAGCCGTGGATCACAGGCCAGCGCCATGGCGATCATCACCCGCTGGCGCTGACCGCCCGACAGCTCGTGCGGATAGGCGTCCGCGCGTGCGGCCGGGAGTCCCACCTGCTCCAGCAGCTCACCGGCGCGCCTGCGCGCGGCGCCCGGGGTCGCCATGCCGTGCAGGAGGATCGGTTCGGCGATCTGGTCCCCGATGCGGTGCACGGCGTTCAGCGAGTGCATCGCGCCCTGGAAGACGATCGACGCCCCCGCCCACCGGACGGCGCGCAGCCGGCCCCACTTCATGGTGAGGACGTCCTCGCCTTCCAGGAGGATCTCGCCGCTCATGGTCGCGGACGCGGGCAGCAGCCGCAGTAGCGCCAGCGCCAGCGTCGACTTCCCGCAACCGGACTCCCCGGCGATGCCGAGCTTCCGGCCCGCCTCGACCCGCAGGTCGACCCCTCGCACGGCGGGGACGGCCGAGGCCCCGGAGCCGTAGGTGACACGCAGGTCCCGGACCTCGAGCAACGGCTGCCCGGTCTCCGGCTTGGGAACGCTCTCGGTCTTCACGGCGGTCATCGGGACACCCCCAGCTTGGGGTTGAGCACGGACTCGATGGTGCGGCCGCACAGCGTGAACGCGAGGGCGACCACCGCGATGGCGAGTCCGGGCGGGGCGAGGTACCACCAGTTGCCGGAGCTGACCGCCCCGGCCTCACGGGCGTCCTGGAGCAGCCCGCCCCAGGAGACGATCGTGGGATCGCCGAGCCCGAGGAAGGCGAGGGTCGCCTCGGTGAGGATGGCGGTGGAGATCACCAGCGTGGTCTGCGCGAGCACCAGCGGCATCACGTTGGGCAGTACGTGGCGGGACATGATGTGGCCGTGCCCGCCACCGAGCGCCTTGGAACGCTCGATGTACGGACGTGACTCCACGGACAGCGTCTGCGCGCGCACCAGCCGGGCGGTGGTCGGCCAGGTCGTCACGCCGATGGCCAGGACCGTCGTCCAGAGGGACCGCGCGAGCACGGTGGCCAGCGCGATGGCGAGGACCAGCGTGGGCATCACCAGGAACCAGTCGGTGATCCGCATGACGACGTTGCCGTACCAGCCCTTGAAGTGACCCGCTGTGATGCCCACCAGGGTCCCGATGGCCACCGAGAGGAAGGCGGCGAGCAGGCCGACGGTCAGGGAGACTCGGGTCCCCCACACCAGCAGGGCGAGCAGGCTCCGGCCGAACTGGTCGGTGCCGAGGGGGAACTCCGCGCTCGGCGCCTCCAGCGGCCCGCCCGGCGCGGCGGTGACGCTCCGGGAGCCGTCACCGACCAGCAGGGGGGCGGCCAGCGCGGTCAGGGCGATCAGCGCCAGCACGGCGAGACCGGCCAGGCCGGCGCGGTGACCGCGGTACTGCCGCCAGAAGCGGGCCACCGCGTGGCGCCGGCGGGTCCAGGTCAGCGCGCGCGGGCTGACGGCCGCCGCGGTGTCGGTCGTGGTCGTCATCGGCCCACCCGGGGATCGAGGAGCGGATAGATCACATCGGCCAGCGTGTTCATCAGGATCACCGCGGCGGCGAAGATGAAGAACAGCGCCTGCACCAGTGGCAGGTCGGGGACGCTCAGCGCCTGGTAGAAGAGCCCTCCCAGGCCCGGCCAGGAGAACACCGTCTCCACCAGGATGGCGCCGGCCACCGTGTTGCCCAGATTCACGAAGAGCAGCGTCACGGTCGGCAGCATCGCGTTCGGAACGGCGTGGCGGCGGCGTACGAGGTCGTCGCGCAGGCCCTTCGCACGGGCCGTCGTCAGGTAGTCGCTGCCCATCTCGTCGAGCAGCGAGGAGCGCATCACCAGCAGGGTCCGCGCGTACTCGACCGCGACGAGGGTGATGACGGGCAGTACGAGATGGTGGGCCACGTCGAGGACGTAGGCGAAGCCACTCTCGCCGCCGGACTCCATACCGCCGGTCGGGAAGAGACCGGGAACGGGCCCGAGACCGACCGACAGGGTGATGATCAGGAGCAGCCCGAGCCAGAACGAGGGCACCGAGTACAAGGTCAGCGCGAAGGCGGTGTGGAAGCGGTCGCCGGCCGAGCCGTTGCGCCAGGCCGACCTTGCGCCCAGCCAGATGCCGATCGCCGTGTAGATCACGAAGGCGGTCCCGGTGAGCAGAAGTGTCGCGGGCAGAGCTTCGGTGATCTTGTCCATGACGGGGGCACGGAACTGGTACGACGTGCCGAAGTCCCCGGTCAGGGCGTTGCCGCAGTACTCGGTGAACTGCTGCCAGAGCGGCAGGTCCAAGCCGAATTCCTTGCGCATCGCGGCGATCTGCTCGGTCGACACCTGCCGGCCGCCGGTCATCTGCTTGACCGGGTCACCAGGGATCAGGCGGAACAGGAAGAAGCTGGTGACGAGCACGGCGAACAGCGAGACGGCCGCACCGGCCAGCTTGCCCGCCGCGTAGCGGAGGTACGCGGTCGTGCTGCGTGCGCGTGGACTGCGGGCCGACGGCCCGGCCGGAGCCGGGCCGTCGGTCCGCACGGCGTCCACGCCCGCCGCGCCCTTCAGGAGCGCGGGAGTGCTTTCTGTGCTCATGGACTATTCACGGTCTTCCGCGGTGGAACGACGACGCATGGCGAACAGCAGCCCGCCACCGGCGAGGACGACTACGGCGACCCCGACACCGATGAGGACTCCGGTGGAGCTGCCGCTGTCGCCGGACGAGTCGCCCGACGCACCGGCGGCCGGGACCGCCGACCACCAGCTCCAGTAGCCGTCCTGACCGTAGATGTTGCCCGCGTCCGAAGGCATGGTCGTGATGGACTCGATCTGGTCGGTGCGGTAGGCCTCGACGGCATTCGGGTACGCCATGACGTTCATGTACCCCGTGTCGTACAGCCGCGACTCCATCTGCTTCACGAGGTCTGCCCGTTTGGCGGGGTCGTACTCCGCCGACTGCTTCGCGTAGAGCTCGTCGTACTGCTTGTCGCAGATGAAGTTGTCGGTCTGCGCGGTCTCCTTCGCCTTGGCCGGCAGCGCCGCGCAGGTGTGGATCGACAGGACGAAGTCGGGGTCCGGGTTGACGGACCAGCCGTCGAAGGCCAGGTCGTACTCACCGGCGTACCAGGGGTCCGAGACGTTGTCGCGGCAGTCGACCTTCAGACCGATGCCGAGGGCGCCCCACCACTCCTGGAGGTACTTGCCGATCGCCTTGTCGTTGGGGTCCGTGGCGTGGCACAGGATCCGGAGGTCCAGCGGCCTGCCGTCCTTGCCGGTCCGCTTGCCGGCGCTGTTCTTCTCGTAACCCGCCTCGTCGAGGAGGGCGCCGGCCTTCGCCGGGTCGTAGGCGAGCTTCTGCCCGGGCGAGGGCTTCCAGAAGTACGAGCCGTAGCGCGGCGGGACGTACCCCTCACCCTCCACGGCGTAGCCCTGGAAGACCTTGTCGATGATGGCCGTACGGTCCACGGCCATGAACAGCGCCTGGCGGACCTTCTGGTCGAGCAGCGCCGGGTGCCCGTCCCCGAACTTCTTGCCGTCCTTGGTCCGCGCGCCGGGATTGGTGGCCAGTGCGTAGAAACGCCGGCCGGGTGCGTCGTTCACCTTGATGTCGTCGGCGGACTTCAGCGACGCGGCCTGGGCCGGAGTCAGGCTCGGGCTTCCGGCGACGAAGGAAACTTCACCCTTTCGGAGGGCGGCGACTGCTGCGTCCTGGTCCTTGTAGTACCGGAAGACGAGCTCGTCGAACTTGGGGGCGCCCCGCCAGAAGTCCTTGTTGGCCTTCAGCTTCACATAGCTGTCGACCTTGTAGTCCGTCAGGATGAACGGTCCGTTGCCGACGACCGGGAACTTCGTGTCGTTGTTGAACTTGGAGAAGTCGCCGACCTTCTCCCAGACGTGCTTGGGCACGATGGGCACGTCCAGAGCGGTCATCGTGGCCTGAGGCTTCTTCAGCTCTATGACCAGCTTGTCCGGGCTGGGGGCGGTCACCTTCTTGAAGTTGCTGACGAAGCTGCCGTTGGAGGTGGCGGCGCCCTCGTCGGTCATCATCGTGTTGAACGTCCACGCGGCGTCCTCGGCGGTGGCCTGCTCGCCGTCCGACCACCTGGAGTCCGACCGGATGGTGTAGGTCCACGTCAGCTTGTCCGCCGAGGTCTCCCACTTGGTCGCGAACCCGGGGATGGTGTGGCTGTCCTTGGCGTCGTAGTTGGTGAGGTAGTCGTACATCAGCCGGTGGATGCTCGTGGAGAGCAGCCGCTGCGCGAGGAACGGGCTCAGGGAGTCGACGCTCTGGGCGACCGCGACCGTGAGCGTCGACTTCCCGTCGGCGGCCCGCGCCTCCTGGGGGGCGGGACCGAGCGGGTTCCCGGGGACGACCGATCCGGCGGCGAGCGCCAAGGCGGCGGCTCCGGAGGCGAGGAGGATACGCAGACGGCGGCGTGGGCGGGAGGAGCGTGGTGGGAATCTTGTGACCATGGACGTGGACCTCGCGTCATGACTCGCACGGTGAAGGCGGGCAGATCTCTGGTTCGCCAGCTGGTGAAGCGAAGGTCTATCAGCGGCGGTCGAGTCGCGTCAACGGTCCGCCAAACCGCGTGTGGTCTGCGGGAATGCGATGAGGGCCCGCACCTGGTGAACGGTGCGAGCCCTCATTGGTTTAGACCTCTACTGCCTCACTGTTGAGGCGCCGACGGCGGCTGCGGAGGGTGCTGCTGCCAGCCCGCCGGCGGAACGGGGCCTTGCAGTTCGGGCTGCCCGGGCTGATGTGCCTGGCCATCGTGCTGCGCGGGGGGCGGGGGCGGTCCGGCCGGGTTCCCGCCGGGCTGCGCCGGGGTGGCGGGCTGCTGCTGCCAGGCGTTGTTCTGCGCGCTCTGGGCGGGATGCGGGGGGTAGGGCTGCTGGGCCGGGGCGGCCTGCTGCGGCGGCAGCTGCTGTCCGCCGTACGGCTGCTGTCCCCCAGGCGTCTGCTGTCCGCCGTACGGCTGCTGTCCGCCAGGCGTCTGCTGTCCGCCGTACGGCTGCTGCCCGCCAGATGCCTGCTGTCCGCCGTACGGCTGCTGCCCGTAGGGCTGCTGGGCCGGGTACTGCTGCTGGCCGGGGTACGGCTGTCCCGGATACGGCTGACCGGGCTGGGGCTGCGGCGCGTACTGCTGCTGGCCCGGGGCCTGCTGACCGGGCGTCTGCAGTCCCGGCATCGGCGGGGCGAACTGCGGCGGCGGGTTGGCACCGTCCGTCGTCCACAGCCCCTGCTGCTGCTGGGCCCGCTGGAAGTCCTCGGCGACGAGCGCGGAGAGGTTGAAGTACGCCTCGCGGGTCTTCGGGCGCATCATGTCGAGGTCGACCTCGGCACCGGCCGAGAGGTGCTCGTCGAACGGCACGACCACGACGCCGCGGCAGCGGGTCTCGAAATGCTGCACGATGTCATCGACCTTGATCATCTTGCCGGTCTCGCGGACACCGGAGATGACGGTCAGGGAGCGCTGCACCAGTTCCGCGTAGCCGTGCGCCGACAGCCAGTCCAGCGTGGTCGACGCGCTGGAGGCACCGTCGACGGACGGCGTCGAGATGATGATCAGCTGGTCCGCGAGGTCCAGCACCCCGCGCATCGCGCTGTAGAGCAGACCGGTGCCCGAGTCGGTGAGGATGATCGGGTACTGCTTGCCCAGGACGTCGATCGCCCGGCGGTAGTCCTCGTCGTTGAAGGTCGTGGAGACCGCCGGGTCCACGTCGTTGGCGAGGATCTCCAGGCCGGAGGGCGCCTGCGAGGTGAAGCGGCGGATGTCCATGTAGGAGTTGAGGTACGGGATCGCCTGGACCAGGTCACGGATGGTGGCCCCGGTCTCGCGGCGCACCCGCCGGCCGAGCGTGCCGGCGTCCGGGTTGGCGTCGATGGCGAGGATCTTGTCCTGGCGCTCTGTGGCCAGGGTCGAGCCGAGCGCGGTGGTCGTCGTGGTCTTGCCGACCCCGCCCTTGAGGCTGATGACCGCGATGCGGTAGCACGACAGCACCGGTGTGCGGATCAGCTCGAGCTTGCGCTGCCGCTCGGCCTCCTCCTTCTTCCCGCCCAGCTTGAAGCGGGAGGCGGCGGAAGGGGTGCGGCTGCTCTTCGCCTTCTGCTTGCCCCGCACGAGCCGGTCCGACGACAGCTCCACGGCGGCCGTGTAACCCAGCGGGGCCCCCGGCACCGAACGCTCGCGCTGGTCATGGGTGACCGGCGTCGGCCACGCGGACCCGGTGCGCGGATCCACGGGCGGAGCCTGTGGCGCGTCGGGCTGCGGCTGGTACGCCCCGGGCTGCGGCGCCTGCTGCTGCGGTTGGTGCTGCTGCGCGGGCAGGTTCGGCGTTCCCTGGGCGGTCTGCTGCGGGATCTGCGGGGGGAGCGGGGCACCCGCCCCCTGCGCGGGAATCTGCGGCTGCTGGCCGGCCTGCGGAACCGGGAACCCGTGACCGCTCTGCGGCTGGGCTGCCGGAGGCAGTTGGGGCGCGCCCTGGGCGGGAGGCTGCTGCTGGGCGGCCGGAGGGAACCCGTAGCCGTCCTGCGGGGGGTTCTGAGGGAACCCGTAGCCACCGTGCTGCGGCGCCTGGGAAGCCTGGGGGAAGCCGTAACCACCGTGCGGAGCAGGCGCGTTCGGCTGCAACGGCTGCGCGGGCGCCGACGGGGACGGCTGCGCGGGCGGCGCGGCAGGGGCCTGCGGGAATCCGTAGCCGCCCGGTGACTCGGCCGTCGGCACGGGGGGCTGCTGAGCGGGCCACTGCGGAGCGGCCTGCGGAGCGCTCGGCTGCTGCGCGGCCGGCTGGAAGGCGGGCGGAAGCGGCGGCAGGGCGCCCTGCGCGGGCGGTGCCGGCGACCAGGAGGCCGGCACGTTCGACGGCACCCCGCCCTCGGGCGCTGCCGGGGGTTCGGCGGACGGGGCACCGGCCGGCGGTGGGCCCGCGGGTGCCGTGTCCGTCACGGGCCCGGCAGGCTCGTCGGCCGGCCCGGCGTCCGTCGCGGGCTCCTCGGCGGCCGCCCGTACGGGGTCCTGCGCCGCGTCCGCCTCCGGGACGCCGGCCGCGTCACCCCCCTCGGGTTCGTCGCCATTCACCGGACCGGCCGGCTCCGCGCCGCCCTCCTCGGGCGCCGCGGCTGGAGGCGTGGGCTCGGCGGACCGGCCGGAACCGGACGCTCCGGCCTCCGCCGCGGCCGCCTCGCGCTCGGCGATCTCCTGCTTCAGCGCGGCGGGTGAGAACCGCATGGTGGCGCCGCTCTCCACATCACCGCCACCGAACGGATCCGGCGCCCCGCCCACCGCGTCAGCCTCTTCGGAGCCCGCCGCGGCGGAGGATTCCGGAGCCGGCGTCGCGGGAGCGGGCGCGGAAGGCGGGGAGGGCGGCTCGGGCGAGGCGGCCGGGGCCCCTTGGGACGCCGCCGGAGTGGGCCGCCAGCCGGGCTCGAAGCCACCGGGGGCCGACGGGCCGGGTACGGAGACCGGCGCCCCCTGGGGCGGCGGCGGTGCCAGGTGTGACCCCGCCCCTCCCGACGAGTCACCCGGCGCGTTCTGGGTGTACCAGGCGGGCGGGGTGTAGTCGATGGTGAACTCACCCGTCATCTCGGCGGGATCCGCGTCGGACGACTCGTCGACGGGCGTGTTCCATCCCCCGCTGATCTCGTCCCGATCGCCGTTCACGTTGCCTCCTGGTGTGGTCGAGCACCCTTGTGCCGTGGTGGGTGGGGGCGACCGTTCCCGTCGTCCGGTCCGCCCGGCTCTCCCCCTTGCGACGCGCAGTGCCTGCCCGCAGGTTCCTCTGCCGCGCCCTCACCCACCCTAATCGCCATCGGGCGCGCTACGGCAGGCCGTATCGCCCAGCAAGGGCTGTCCCGTAGGTCACGCCCGGCCATCCGGCGCGGGGAGTACGACAGAACAGGAAGGAAGGGGTCAATTGCCGCGCACCGGGACCCATCCGGACAACAGAGCGGGGGCGGTGGTCGACCACCGCCCCCGCCGCGTACGGACGCCTACGTGAGGTCGAACTCACCGTCCCGCGCGCCCAGGACGAAGGCACGCCACTCGGCCTCCGTGTAGCGGAGGACGGTCCCCGGATCCAGCGACGAACGCATGGCGACCGCGCCCCCCGGGAGGTGGGCGATCTCGACCCGCTCCTCGACGTTCTCGGTACCGGGTGCGCTCAGCCACTCCACATCCGAGATGTCGAGAGCGTAGAGCTCGTCCTTTTCCTGCTGGGTGCCCATGCGCACGTCCCTTCCGTCGAAGTGTGTCGTTCCCCGCCATGATCCTGAAAAGCGGCGGAGCCGGGGTGCAAACGGGAGAGGTTCAGTCCATCCTGCGAGCAGTGCCCAGCAGGCCGGTCTCGACGTCCGTCGCGGCGGTCATCACCCAGTGGCGCTCGCGTCCCGCCACCCAGAGCGTGACACCGTCCGCCAGGGTGGGCAGGGCCTCGCTCTCGGCCCGCGCGAGTCCCAGGATCCGGCCGATCTGCTCGGCCTCGGCCGGCGACACCCGCTGGATGCCCACGAGCGTCGCCGCCCGCATCAAGCGGGGTGCGACGGGGCTCAGGTACGGCAGCAGCGTCAGCACCGACTGCCACGGCGAGGACACCACCCGGCCGCGGGGCGGACGCATCCCGCAGTCGCGCACCACCACGACCGGGCTGCCGACCGTCGCTCCGGTGGGCGGCACCCGCCCCACGTCATGGAGCGCTATGCACTCGAGACCGGCGCCGGCGGCCTGCGCCAGCGTGGTCCACGCCTGGGTACGGCCCGTCTCGACCGCCACCCGCGCACCCGTGCCGGCCGCGCGCAGAGCCAGCACCTGGGCCGTCCAGAGACCGCCGATCAACAGGACGTCGTACGGCGTCGGCCGGTGGAAGCCGATCATCTGCGGGCGTCCCTCGGCGTCGTCGCCGATGATCACGCCGTCGTCCCCCACCGGCAACGACAGCGCGCCCAGATGGTCGGCCGCCAGGGTATGGCCGGCATGGCGGGGACCCAGCAGGCCCCGCCTCGGGGCGATGTGCTTCGTCACTGTGCGCCTCCCAGCGGGAGCGTCGCCAGGACACCCGGCAGCTGCTCGCGGTCCAGCCGCACGAGGCCGACCTCGGCGTGCCGTGCGGCTTGCTCCAACGTCCGTCGTACGCCGACCAGTTCGGTGTCGGAGCCGCCGGTGATCCGTACGTGGCCGCGCACGGACACGTGACCCTGGTGCGCCCCGCGGCGCACCGTCAGGCTGAACGTCGTCGCGTACGCGGGCACCGAGGTCAGCAGCGCGACGAGCCTCGGGAGCGGAGTCGCTCCCCGGCCCAGCTCGGGCCAGCGGTCCACGGCGTAGGTGGTGTGCCAGCGGTCGTCACAGCGCCACACCCGCGCCGTCTCGGCCGTCCGCCGCTGCGGTGCGGCGTCCGGGCGTCCGGCACGGGCCGACAGGATGGGGTTGGCGCACGCGGACGTCGCCACGGCGGAGTTGAGCTCCTCCTGGTCCAGCACCGAGGCCCGGAAGCCCGCGCCGGTGATCCGGCTCGCCACGTGGTCCGCGACCCGCACCAGGCACCGCTGGGCCCCGCCCAGTCCGCCACCGCGGGCCTCCACGGCCTCCCGGCACAGCTCCGGATCCAGTTTCACCGCCACCCAGGTCATCCGCAGCGCGGGCGCCCCGGTCCGGTCCTGGAGGGGCGCGTAGGACAGCCGGGCCACCGAACGCTCCGGCAGATGCGGCGCCGGAGCGGGCCGGACCTGCTGCACGAGCTGCGCGGACTCCAGCACGATGTCGTCCACCGCGAGGGCGTCGCCCAGGAGGGACAACGGAAGCGCCCGGGCGCCCATGGCCTGACGGAGCGACTCACCGCTCGCCTCGACCCGGACGACCGCGGTCAGGAACGTGCCGTCCCCGACCATGCCCACCGTGCGGCGGGCGCCGTCGACGTAGATGTACGGAGCGAAACCCGGCACGCTCTCCGCGACCGGAGCCAGCTGCGGCTCCGTGTCGGCTGCGGGTGCCACGGCCGTCCGCCCGCGACGGCGGAGCGAGGACACCGTGGACAGCCAGTCCTGCACGGCCCGGCCCCGCCGGCGTACCACCGCGAGAAGGACCAGCAGGCAGGCGATCACACCGGCGGGGATCATCCACGCGCCACCGATCGCGGCACCGACCACGGCGACTGCCAGGGCCGCCTCGACGAAGACCATCTGCCGCAGCGCGGGACCGACGCGGCCGGTCCGGGAGATCGAGTGCAGAGTGGTGGCCGCGGGGGCGTCCGCCGACCGGTGGGGAGCCGCACCGTCCGACCCGTTGCTTCGTTGCCTCCGGGAAGGGCCGGGCGTTCGGTGGGTGGACCGCCTCGTGCGTTCCCCCGTCGCTGCACCCATCGCCGCGTTGCCCCCTCGTGTCCGTATTCACCGTTTTTTTCACGGGCGTTGATCGGGCGATCACCCTACCTGAGCGGTGAGAGCCAAGTGCCAACAGGCATAGTAGGGGTCCCGGTCGGCGGCGGCGGTCCACGACCGGTGTGGGAACCTGGTCGCCCACAGGGGAGAAGGGGCAGCGCGCACATGGCATCACGGCGGGACGAACTCAATGCCTACACCTTCGCGAAGCGGAGGTTGGTCGCACAGTTCCTGCAGCCCCACCCCTCCGGATCCGAAGAGGGTGCGCCACGTCCTCTTCGCGCGGTGGTGCCCGGAGCGATCGTCGGTGTGGTCGTCCTCGCGGTGTTCGGAGCCTGGGGCATGTTCAAGCCCGTGGCACCCCAGAAGTGGGACACCCCGTACGAGAACGTCATCATCGCCAGCAAGTCCACGACCAGGTACGTGGTGTTGAAGACCGACGGCAAGACGCAGCTCCACCCGGTGCTGAACATGTCCAGCGCCAAGCTCCTCCTCGCCCCGGACAAGGGCACGGTCGTGAACGTCGACGAGTCGGTCCTCGACAGCGGCAAGATCCCGCACGGGGCGACCCTCGGCATCCCCTACGCACCGGACCGCCTCCCCGACAGGGCGGAAGCCGGCTCCACGAAGCGCTGGGCGGTCTGCGAACGGCCCGGTGAGGGCGGCAGGGCCATCCAGAAGGCGGCGTTCGTCTTCGCCGAGCGCGAGCAGAAGAAGACCGAGGGCGCGAACAGGCTGCGGGGCGGCGAGGTGATGTACGTCGAAGGCCCGGGACCGGACCGTACCCGCTACCTCGTCGACGCCACGGGCAAGGCGTACCCGGTGGAGAACGACGAACTGCTGCTGCGCACCCTGGTCGACGAGGGCCGGGCCCAGCGGGTGTCCGCCGACTGGCTCGAGACCCTGCACAAGGGTGACGCGGTCACGTTCCCGACCATCGAGGGAACTCCCGGCCAGGACGCTGGTGTTCCGGGGCAGTTGCAGCCCGAGGACAACAAGGTGGGCATGGTCCTCGCGGCCACCTCGGGCACCAGGACCCAGCAGTACGTCGTCCTTAAGGGCCGGGTCGCACCGGTGTCCGACTTCGTCGCCAAGCTCCTGCTCAGCAGCAGCGCCCTCGTCAACCTCGACCAGGACGGAAAGGCGAAGCCGGTCAGTGCCGGAGCGTTCGAGCCCGGCGAGGCGTTCGGGCAGGAACGCGACTGGCCCCGGAGCGAGGCGACCCCGGTCAACTCCGCGAGCACGGACAGCGGAAGCCGCAACACCGTGTGCAACGTCCTGCGCGGCGTGTCGGAGAAGAGCGGCGCCAGCACACTCAGCACCTGGGCGGGCAAGGGATTCCCCTCCACGCTCCCCACCGGCTCCAGCAGCGCCTACGTCACCCCCGGATCCGGCCAGCTCTTCCGCCAGTTCAAGGGGTCGAGCCCCGAGTCCGGTCCTCTCTTCCTGGTGACCGACACGGGACTGCGCTATGCCATGCAGTCCAACGGCGACAGCGTGCAGGACGACTCCGGCATCGGTGAGTCCGGTACGAAGGAGGAGCGGGAGCAGAGGCAGCAGGAGGCGGCACAGGCGCAGAACCGGCTCGGGTACAAGGACGTCGATCCCGCGCCCGTCCCCGCCGCGTGGTCCGCCCTGCTGCCGACCGGACCCCGGCTGTCGACCGGTGCCGCGCGTCAGCCGCAGGGCTCGTGAGGAGCGACCAGGTGACCACGCACTCCTCCTTCCGCCCCGGCCGCTCCATCGGACGGCGGCTGCTGACGACCGCGGCCGCCACCGGCGTCGTCCTCGTCACGCTGCCGGTGCTTCCCGCGGCGGCGGACGACTCCACGCAGTGCACCTTCCCGTCGAAGAAGTACGCGGGCCGTCCCTGGTCACTGCAGCGCGTGCTGATGGACGAGCTGTGGGCGCAGTCCACCGGCAAGGGCGTGCGGGTGGCGGTCATCGACACCGGCGTCGACGTCAGGAACCCCCAGCTCGCGAAGGCCGTGGACACCGGGAGCGGCCGTAACCTCCTGGACAAGAACCTCAAGGACGAGAACGGCAACAAGCTCGAGCGCGGCAAGGAGAACGGCACCACCGACGTGGTCGGCCACGGCACCAAGGTCGCCGGCATCATCGCCGCGCGCGAGGCCGAGGGCACCGGCTTCACCGGCATCGCCCCGGACGCGACGATCATCCCGATCCAGCAGAACGACGCCGAGGGCCACGGGACGGCGGAGACCCTGGCCACCGCCATCCGGTACGCCGCCGACGAGGCCGACGCGGACGTCATCAACATCTCCCAGGACACGGCCAACGCGGTGAAGCCCGCACCCGTCCTGCAGCAGGCGGTGAACGCGGCCCTGGCCAAGGAGATCGTGATCGTGGCCTCGGCGGGCAACGACGGCCTGGGCGGAAACGTCAAGAAGACCTACCCCGCCTCCTTCGAAGGGGTCCTGGCCGTCGCCGCGTCGGACCGCAACAACGAACGGGCGGCCTTCTCCCAGTCCGGCGACTTCGTCGGCGTCGCGGCCCCCGGCGTGGACATGATCTCCACGGTCCCGGGCGGAGGGCACTGCTCCGACAACGGCACCAGCTTCTCGGCGCCGTACGTCGCGGGAGTGGTGGCACTCATCAAGGCCAAGCACAAGGACTGGACGCAGGAGCAAATCGTCGCCCAGATCCAGCAGACCGCGGAGCGCACGGTCGCCGGCCACGACCGCCTGGTCGGCTGGGGTGTCGTCGACCCGGTCCGCGCCCTGACCGACGACGACAAGCCCATCGAGAAGCCGGTGGCGCAGGAGGGGCTGAGCAAGGGCGAGGCACCTGTGCCCGCCGCACTCCACCTGGGCGAGACCGCCGGCGAACGCAACGCCAGGCTCGCGACCTACGTCGTGGTGGGCGGAGGCGTTCTGGTCGCCGCCATCGCGGGGACGGCCGTGACCGTGCGCGACAGGCGCAGGCGGCAGGGCCGCTCCGGTGGTGCGTGACACCAGGGAAGTCACGTGACCGACAAGACAGTTGGTCATGTCAGTGCCATTGGCTAGAGTGATGTTGTGGGGCCAGTGCTGTTCACGCGGGTGCGATAGCAACGCGAGACGGACTGTGCAAACGGGGAAACGGGGAAAGGCAGCAACGTGAGCGAAGGCAAAGGGGATCTCCGCAAGGGTGTAGGCGCCCTGGAGACGTTCCAGAAGCGCGTGAACGCGTTGCTGGCAGACCTCGAGGGTTCACCGGCCGGCAAGTCGAAGGTCGCGGCACAGACGGTGTCACGCGCCTCCTTGAGCGGTCAGAACGCCTGCTTCGCGGAAGCGGACGGGCTCTACACCCAGTACAACCGGGTCCACGAGTCACTCGTCACGCTCTCGAAGTCCTTGAGCGACCAGATCGAGTACCTCAACCTGGGCGTGCACGCGGCGGCCGTCGGGTTCGACAACGTGGACGACGACGCACGGCGGCGGTTCTACGAGATCCAGACGCGTCTGCACACGGAGCGTGAGAAGGCGCAGGGCGAGAACGCGGACAAGCCTGAACAGCCCCGTTCCGACAGCAAGACCGGCTCTGCCTACGACGACTTGGGTGATAGCTGATGAGTGACGACAAGCAGCCGGAGCTGACCCCCGCGGAACAGCAGAAGCAGGACGAGCAGAGCGTACAAGGGCAGTTGGTCGTCACGGACGTGACCCGCCAGATGCAGGGGGTGATGGAGGCCTTCGGCTTCGGGGGCTCCGGCTCCTCGGGGCGGACGTCCTTCGAAGGCCATGAGCTGAACGCGATGATCGATCTGATCGAGAACTCCAAGCCGGAGGAACTCGAGCAGGCGGGCAAGGCGCTCTGGGATGCCAGGGACGCCATCAGGGACGCGGCGCAGGAGCTCAAGGACTTCATCAAGGGTGTTGACTGGGAGGGCGAGTCTGGAACGGCCTTCCGGGACTGGGGTAACGGCTTGGTCACCCACGCCGAGAAGCTGAGCGACTTCGCGGGTGTGGCCGGGACGCAGATCACGGTTGCGGGTACGGGCCTGGCTTCGGTGCGCAACTCCCTCCCACCCCGTGACAGTCGGCTCATCCGTAAGTCTCCGGACGAGGTGGAGGCGCCGAAGCGGGTCGAGGGCAATGCCGAGTACGCGGCGGCACTGAAGGTCGAGAAGGACCGACAGGAAGCCATCAATCAGGCGAACCGGCTGGCTTCGTACTACGCGGTCTCCGAGGAAACGCTGGCGGCGCAGGAACCGCCGCGGTTCGAGAAGAAGCTCGACGTGGCAATGCCCCGGCCGCAGGGTGATGGACTCCGCAAGGATGAGGCAGGTTCATGGTCTGACGGCTCATACCGGTCAGGTAGCGGAGGTGTCGTCGGAGCATCGGAGCGGACAGGCGCAGGAAGTCACGGTTCATCGGCAAGTAGTCATGGGTTCGAGACGCCCGTGCCGGTGGCGGCCGTTCCGGACAAGAGCACATCGACGGAGATCAACAGCGTCGCCGCTCCGCCAGCTCCGGTGCATGCGCCGCCCGCGACGTCCCCGGCACCGACCGCTAGCCCTGCACCAGCAGGCCCGACTCCTCCCATGGCGGCGGGCTTCGTGAACCCCGTGACGAGTAGCGCACGGGGCCTTCAGGGGGCACCGGTCCCACGGGCCGTCAGTCAGACCGGGGGCCCCAGGACAGGGGGTCCGACGGGGAACGGCCCTGCGAGCAACAGCCGTTCCGGGCCCCCGGTCGGGCGTCCGGCACCGCTGGGCGGGGGGTCGGCCTCTGGCGCTGCTGGGCGCGTAGGCGGAGGGCCGCAGTCACCCATTGGCGGTCGGCCCCATGTCACCGGTGGCAGGCCGATGGCGGCGGGTCATGGAGGCACGTCGGCTACTACCGGCCCTAGTGCTGGACGCGCAAGTGGCATCGTAGGCGGAACACCGCAGCGCGCCGTCCCGAATACGGGTACGCCTGGCGGGAGTCGTGCTGTCCCGCGCGGCACGGTCATTGGAGCCGGGGGTGCGGCCAGGACTGGCGGCCCGTCCGGCGGAGTCGGCCAGCGTGGTGTCGTCGGCGGGGCGAACGGTGCCCCCCGGTCCGGTGGGCGCGGTACTCCCAGCACGAATGGAGTGGTGGGGTCCCCACGTGGAGGCGTTGCGCGACCTGGTGGAAACGCGCAGGGGTTCACTACCGGGGGTGCGGGGCTCGTGCGTGGCCCTCTAGCCCGGAGGGATGCCAGGGAGGAAGACCAGGACGAGAGCACGCAGCGTCCCGACTACCTGACGGAAGACAGAGAGACGTGGGAGGCCGGCCGGCGTGGAGCTGCACCGCCGGTGATCGAGTAGGTAGTGGGAAGGTTCGGAAGTCAGGATGACAGCAGGAATGAGCCAGACCCGGAAGCGTCGAGTGCCTCTCGAAAAAGGCGGACGTCTGTTCGGAGTGGTAGCCGCAGTCGCCGCGTTGAGTGTCGGTAGTGCGGGAATCGCTCCCTCTGCAATGGCCGCAGATGTGCAGTCGAAGCAGTGGTATCTCGACCCTATGCACGCCGAAGAGATGTGGAAGACAACTACCGGGGAAGGCGTCAAGGTCGCTGTCATCGATACGGGCGTCAACCCGTCTACGGCGTCCCTGAAGGGGCAGGTACTCGAGGGGCTTGATGCCACAGGTGTCGAGGGCGACGAGACCGATGATTACAACGGTCACGGCACCACCATGGCCGAGTTGATCGCTGGCACAGGCCAGGGCGGAGGCTTGAAAGGGCTGGCTCCCGGCGCGAAAATCATTCCGATGAGAGTTGCCGACGCTGATTGGAAGCCGAAGGGCTCCCTGAATTCGCTCGACACGACGGACGCGATTCGGGCTGCGGCCGATAGTGACGCGAAAATTATCAACATGTCGTTCGGTAATGATTTCGTGCTGGATCAAGAGATCCAAGCTGTGAAGTACGCCCAAAGCAAGGGGAAGCTCTTCTTTGCTGCTGTAGGCAACGATGGCAATGAAGACAATAAGCCGGTCTATCCGGCGGCGTACCCGGAAGTTGTCGGTGTTGGCGCCACCGACCGCGAGGGGAAAGTTGCTGAGACATCGCAGCACGGCGACTTCGTGGACATTGCCGCGCCTGGTGACGACATTCCTTTTTGGTGTGACGAGAAATTCGAAAGTTATTGCCAGGGGGATGGTGGGACCAGCGCCGCAACAGCCATCACGTCAGCCGCCGCCGCCCTGATCTGGTCCGCCCACCCGGACTGGACGGCCAACCAGGTCCTCAACGTCCTCTTCGACACTGCCGGACGAGGAGACTGGGAAAAGGGCACGCTCAGCAACTACCTCGGTCACGGCATCATTCGCCCGGCTGTCAACATCCTGAAGGGCAAGGGCGCCCCCGGCGCAGCGGACATCAGCCCGCTCACCAAGGAGAAGACGTCCGGCTCCGCAGGCTCAGCCGCCCCGTCCGCATCAGCCTCGTCACAGCCTGAGAAGAACGAGAAGGCGGACGACGCAGCCATGGCAGGCTCCAGCACGAAGAAGGACGACGACAGCCAACTGGGCCTGATCATCGGCGGAGTGGCAGTCGTCCTCGTGCTCGGCGGCGGCGCCTTCGCGCTCGTACGCAAGCGCCGAGCCGCCTGACCGACCGCAGTTCCTCATCAACACCCCCGGCGGTCACGCCGGACCGAAGAAGAGCACCAGGAAGGAAGCCAGCACCATGGCAGATCAGAAGCTTTCAGATGAAATGCTGCTCAAGCTCGAAGGCGAGCTCACCAAGCGCTTCGACTCCGTGAGGGGCCAGCTGAAGACGCTGCAGGCGACGATCGACAGCCTGGAAGGCGCCTGGAAGGGTGTCGGCGCCAACGCGTTCAACTCCAAGCAGGCCGACATCAACCTCAAGATGGGCAACATCGCCACCCGGCTGGTGAACTTCCAGGAAGCCATCAAGGCGGCCCGGACCATCTCGGGCAACACCGAAGACGAGATCCGGCAGGCCCTCCAGGGTGTGGACGTCGTCGCCGGTCACTCGGAAGGCTCGCAGGCCAAGACCTCGGCCATCAACGCCCTCTGAGACCTGCTGTACCCGTACCACCGCGTACGGGAATTTCACCTCGAACCATATTGAACTGGAGGACCGTATGCCGACCAACGACGGCACGATGGTTGTCACTTACGCAAGTCTGGAGCAGGCCGCCGGGGACATCGACCGGCAGAGCAGGCAGCTTCAGGAGGACCTCGCGTCGATCAAGCGCATGGTAGCCAGCGTGTCCGAGCTCTGGGTGGGCGAGGCCAAGTCGGCGTACGACGCCGCGCAGGCAGGCTGGGACCGCGACGCCACGGGCATCCAGACCGCCCTGGCCGAGATCTCCCGCAAGGTGCGCGACGCGGGTACCGCCTACCAGGCCGGTGACAAGCGGGCGAGGGCCAACTTCGAGTAGGACTCGCCGCACGGCAGACAGGTCAGGGTGGGCACGCACGGGAGGTGCCCACCCTGACCTGTGTCGTGAGGTCGCGCCTGCGTCCCGCCGAGCGGAGGGGGCCGGCATCGAGACGGCCACGGACCGGGGGGGAGCATGGGCACGGTCAGCACCTGCGATGCCACCAGGCCGACTCCGGATCTGCCATGGGCTCGTGACGCGTACGTCGGAGCAGCACCTCGTCCAGGCGCTCGACCCGCACACGCAGTTCGGCGGCGGCCCACGGCGGCAGCGTCGTCAGAGCTTCCCGCAGCGTGTCCCGCGCCCAGCCCTCGCCGCAGCACGGACAGGTGAACTCCGCCTCCCACCGCCTCCACCGGCGTCCGGTGCCGTGGACGCGGGCCGACCACACGCTCAGCGCGACGGACACCATGCCCGGCGTCAGCCGATCCCGCTCCAGCACGCGGATCGCCGCGTTCGCCGCCCCTGACAGGCCGGGGACATCGCGATACCGCACCCAGGGCCTCCTCCAGCCGCGTTCTCGCAGCCGAAGTGAAGCCGGCGTCCTACGCGCCACGGGCCCTTAGAGCAGCAATCATGGACGGCATCCTGTCACAGCCAGCACCAGCCGGACCCGGCCCGGACCTGTCAGCAGGCGCCTTCGCGGCTCGTCACCGCGAAGTCGTACATCGGGACGGTCACCGAGCCGGCGCCACCTGCCACACCAGGGGGCTCGTAGTCCCCGTCCTTCGAACGCGTGCGTACGACGTGCACGCAGAAGGCGGCGTCCGCCCCTGCTGCCTGGACCGTGTAGTCGGCGTCGGAGGGCTTGTTCGAGGCTGTGGCACCCGCGTCCACCCCGCTCTGCGGGGCGCCACCACCGCCGTTCTCGACGACCTCTTCCTCGATCATCTTCGCGGCCTCCTGATCGAAGCCGCTGTCGTCACCGAAGACGTCGCCGAGACCCGACGTGCCGTCGAGCTCCGACGTGGCCTGGCCGACCGCACTGGACAGCTCGTCGTCGCTCCACTCCGCGTCGGCGCTCACGGCCATCAACTGGAACGCCGAGAAGACGCCGATTCCCGCCATCCCGAAGAGGACGACACGCGCGCCGACGAAGGCCGGGTCAGAGATGTCGGGCGCCGACGGGTTGAACGACTCCCGCCAACGGCGAACCCGGTCCGCCCTGACGCACCCCATGGCGACGAGCCCGGCGGCGAGTACGAAGACGACTACGACCAGCGTGTTCACGCCTACCTCCATCTGTGCTCCCCGGCAGAGACCTCATGCCTCACACCACCGCCCTGAGTTGCCTAAAGCGTGAAGGGGAGGGTGCAGCCGGCGTCCTTGTGTGCGAATTCAGCCGTGCTGGTGGCCAGATCGATCAGTTCCTGACGGAACCTCTTCACCGTTCTTTCCGGCTCTGCGGAATCGCGCAACAGGACGATGGTGGTCAGGCCTTGACGGCCGCGGCTGAAACAAGGCGTGACGACGGCGGCCTTGCTCTTCGACACCACCCCCCAGGTGTCCCCGTCGGTGGTGAAACGGTCGAAGTTGTCCGGGTCCTCCGTCTCCACCATCTTGCTTGCGGGGCCGGCACTCCAGGACTCGAAGGTGCTGTTGCCCAGCATGGTGGTCTCGGTCCTGGTGACAAGGAACTCCGAGGCGTCCGTCCTGCCGCTACAGCCGGAGAAGAAGAAGTCGGCCGACCCGTGATTCCGCTGTTCGGCGAACGAGTAACTGGGCTTCGGTGGAGCCAGTTCCCTGATGGCCGGGACGACTTCGCCCGAGGGGCCGAGGTTCTCGCACACGTCCCCGGCCTCGATGGTCCCGACACCTTCGAACGGTGGTATTTCAAGCAGGTAGGCGGCCCCCGCCGCCAGGGCTGCAGCCGCGACCAGGCCGGCAGCGATGATGCGGACCTTGCTTGCGGCCATTACTTACTCTTCTCCTCGAGCTTTGCCGGGTTTCCCTCGCCGTCGATATACGAATGTGTGTTGGCGCCGGCGCTGGTGAACCCCTTCTCTGCGGCGGACGCCACCGAGGCGACGATGTTGGGCGACGGGTTTCCGGCTTTTTCCCCAGCCGTCTTGGCTGCGGTCTCGACAAGCTCGTAGGTCGATACCTTGGTGGCGTCCATGTCCTGACCGTTGCGGTAGATGACTTCTCCAGAACTGTCCTTCATGGCGCCTTCGGTGAGCGCACCGATGATGGTGTCCGCCGCGGTGCCGGCCACTCCGCCGGCGACGACTCCGCCGGGGCCGAGCATGGGCGCTGTGCCGATTCCGATACCAATACCGACGGCACTTCCGACCCAGGTACTCGTCGCCTCGATGGCCTTGTTGTATTCAGCGTCCTTCGCTCCCCCTTCGACCTCCGCCTCGTACGAACGGCCTGCCCCGATGGTTCCCTGAATCTCCCCGGCCACCTCCGCGGTCAATTCGATCGTCTGCTTCAGGTTGTCGTTGTGCGAGAAACCGGGATCGGTGATGAACGCGTCCGGATTGCGGAAATGGTATTCCATCAGGTGGGTTGTGTAGCTATGCTGACCGGCGCTGACCGCTGCGTAGCCTTCCGGATTCTGGCCCAGCTGGTACAGGAAACGAGAAGTGTCGACTTCATCCACCGCCGCCCTGGATCCGGCTATGGGGAAGAGCCTTTCCTCGCCTTCCTGGTTGGCGTTCAACGACCGATGGATATCCGGCATGTACTCGGCGGCGATCTGTCCGATGCTGTCGGACATGTAGCTGTGTTCACTCAGGAGGGCCGGCTTCTCGGAGATGGCTTCGATCAGGCTCTTCGTCAGAGCCGCCTGCTCCGCGTTGTGTGCCGGAGTGTCCGCCGTCGGCATCTCGCCCGCAGGATGCCCGGTCGTCGCTGCTTCGAGGGCCAGGGCCATGTTGTTCCGCCCGGCGATGCTCTTGTCGCCCTTGTCGTCCTGGTCGTCCGGCCAGTCCCGCTCCCCGAAGAGGTAGTCGAAGTTGCTGAGCTCCCTCATCCCCTTCTTTCCGTCTCCGTCGGTGTCCTCCTTGAAGTCGTGATCCTCGTCCTTCGTCACAAAGGTGTCGCTGAAGAACTCCGTCGCGGCGTCGGGGCTGTTCGAGAGAGCCCTCATGAAGCCGGTCATCGGGTCCGACCCCGAGTCGGAGCCCGTCCGATTGAGGAGAGGGTCCATGCCCATGGGCGTCCAGGCGCCGTGGCGTCCGTTGTCGGTGAACTTCTTCTCGGTCTTGATCAGCTCGTTGCCGTAGTCGTCGAGGAACTTGTTGTCGTAGTTGCCCCAACGCATCAGGTTGCTCATCACCTGGAAGCCCAGGGTGCCGGAGGTCTTGGAGACCGGCTGGCTGCCGAGTTCCACCATGTCGCGCTTCCAGTTCGTCATTCCCTGCGTGTCGCTATGGCTGGCGGTCGCAAGGGTGAGACTTAGGTTCTTCTGCAGTTCGTCGTAGTGGTCGACCCTCTCCCTGCCGATGTCGTAGGCGAGACGGGGGTCGTTCAGCCCGGCCCAGAAGTCCAGCGTTCCCTGGGCCCCCAGCTTCTCCGCGAAGCGCGCTGCGAACAGTTCGTCGCCCGCCATCTTCCCGAGCCCGGCGTTCAGCCTGTCGAACTCCTTGACCGTGAGGTCCTCGGGGTTCTTCTTCGCGAGCGCCGAGAGATCGTCGGCCTGCTTGATCGCGTGGGCCGCGGTGTCCCGGTCCTTGTAGTCGGCGCCCGCGAACCCGAGATCGGCCTGGTCCGACAGGGCCTTGAGCGCGACCGAGCCCGTGTGGTCGCTCTCGGTGGCCTTGTCGAGAATCTTCTGGAGTTCGTCGCGGAGCGCGGTGACGTCACTCTGACCGTGGTCGGGGACGGTCGTCCCCTTGGCCGCACGGTCGGGGTGGATGTTCATTGTGACCGTGAAGCCACCTCCGCCGGTCGTGGTGACCGTGAGGTTCTTCTTCAGCCCGCGTTCCAGGGCGTCGTTGAGCTGTCCCTGGTACGTCTTCAGCTCGCCCCGCGTGTCCTTGAGGATGTTCCACAGGGACTTGGCCTGCTTATGGGCGTCGTCGAACTCACGCACCGTCTTGTCGACGAACCCCCGGGTGACATTGGCGTTCTCGCCCGACCAGTCGGCCTTGGCGGCCTTGGCCTTGAGCCCGTCCCGGGCGTCCTCCGCCAGGGTGGCGAGGTTGGCCACCATGGTCGACCAGTCCGTGACGGCCGCGTCAAGCTGCCCGAACTTGGCGAAGCGCAGGGTTTCGAGATCCATCAGTTGTCCGCCTTGTTCTTCTCACCTTTGGGCGCGTTGTCGTCGTCGAACGCCTGGTCGAGCGCGGCGATACTGCTGACCCTGCTGCGCACGTACTGGTCGTCGCCCTGGTGCACGTACTTGGTGAAGTCCATGTGATTCGCTATGTGCCCACACGCATCCAAGAGGGACTTGAGCTGTGTGTCCCAGCGGCCCGCCACGTGCTGGAGGGCGCCACCGAGCTCGAACCCCTGGGTGGTGAGGTCGCCTGCGGCGGTCTCACTGGTGGGGACGGCTACGCGGGCCTCCTTCCACAAGCGGTTGTTCAGCTTCGAAGCCTCGTCACGGACGCCCGACAGGTCGGTGTCGTTCACCGCGAGGTCGCCCTTCTTGCCGCTGCCTCCGGGCCCGGCTTCGTTGAGCTGCATCTGGGCGCCGCTCCTTGTGGACGCGTCGGCCTTCAGTTGCTCCCACTCGGCCCATGCCATGGGTGGAACCTCCAGAGTGTGCCGGCGATGCCGGAGTTTTTCGGATCTTCTGACTGGGGGTGGGGGAGGACAGACGGAAGACAGGGGAGAGAGCGGGCGGGGGCGGAAGCCCGGGAGGGGCACCGGACACCCCGCTCCCCCTCGCCCGAGCCGAACCGAGCGAAAGACCTAGCCGTCCATGAGCCCGGACTGCACCAGCGGGTTCCCGCGCCGCCGGGTGACGAACACACCGCGCCCCGGGGGCATCGGGCGGGGCCGTACATTGCCGAGGATGTCGCCCTCGACGGGATCGCCGGACAGCATCAGGCCCTGCGCACCGAGCTCCAGGATGCGCTGCAGGAAAGGCTCGTACAGGGCCCGGCCCGCTCCCGCCGTGCTGCGCGCGATGATGAACCGGACGCCGACGTCGCGGGAGAACGGCAGCATCTCCGTGAGCTTGGCCAGGGGGTTCCCGCTGGACGTCGAGACCAGGTCGTAGTCGTCGACGACCACGTAGACCGTCGGGCCGCTCCACCAGCTGCGGTCACGCAGTTCCTGCGCCGTGACGTCGGGCGAGGGCGTACGGCGCTTCATCAGGTCGTACAGCGCGTCGGCGTGGTGGTCCATGTTGTTGGACATGGGCACGTACTCCGCCAGGTGCGTGGCCGGAGTGACGTCCAGGAGCGCACGACGGTTGTCGATGACGAAGAACTTGGCCTCGTTCCCCTGGTACCTCTCGGTCAGCTGCTTGATGAGCAGGCGCAGCAGGTTCGACTTGCCGGACTCGCTCTCGCCGAACACGAGGAAGAACGGATCCCGCTCGAAGTCGAGGAAGACCGGCTCCAGGTTGTTCTCGTCGATGCCGAACGCGATGCCCCGCTCCGGCTGTGCGTAACCCGCCGGCAGCTCGCGCGCCGGGAGCTCGCGGGGCAGCAGGCGGACCGCCGGGGCGGGCGCCGCGGTCCAGTGCCGGGCGACCTCCTGGTTCATGGCCGCCGTGGCCTCCGAGAGGTCGCTGTCGGAGTTGATGCCGTCGATGCGCGGTACCGCGGCCATGAAGTGCAGCTTCTCCGGCGTGAGGCCACGTCCCGGAACGCCGGCCGGCACGTTGACCGCGGCCTTGCGGTCGAGCTCGGAGTCCATGACGTCACCGAGCCGCAGTTCCAGCCGGTTCATCAGGTGGTCCTTCAGATTGGCCCGGACCTCCATGGACCGCGACGCCGTGACGATCAGGTGGATGCCGTAGCCGAGACCGCGTTGCGCGATGTCGACAGCCGCTGCCTCCAGCCCCTCGTAGTCCGTCCGGAAGTTCCCCCAGCCGTCGATGAGCAGGAAGACGTCGCCCCACGGCTGGTCCGTCACGGAGATCTCACCGCGCGCCCGCAGTCGGCGGAACGTGGCGATGGAGTCGATGCCCGCGCTGCGGAAGTACTCCTCGCGGCGCGCCATGATCCCGTAGACCTCGGCGACCGTCCGGCGCACCCGCTCCGGGTCGAGCCGGGACGCGATCCCGCCGACGTGCGGCAGGCCGGAGACCGAGGACAGGCCGCCTCCACCGAAGTCGAGCCCGTAGAACTGGACCTCGTGGGGCGTGTGGGTGAGGGCGAAGCCCGCGATGAGCGTGCGCAGCAGGGTGGATTTGCCCGACTGCGGGCCGCCGGTGATCTGCATGTGGCCCGCCGCACCCGAGAAGTCCCGGTACAGCGTGTCGCGGCGCTGCTCGTACGGCTTGTCGACCACACCCAGCGGTACGACCAGGCGTCCCGACCCCTCGAAGCCGGGCTGGGTCAGGCCACGGCCCTCGACCGCGGAGAGCCCCGGCAGGAGCTCGTCCAACGACGGAGGGTTGTCCAGCGGGGGCAGCCACACCTGGTGTGCGGAGGCGCCCCGGCCCTCGAGCCGGCGCACGATCACATCGAGCACCGTGTCGGCGAGGGCGTCGTCCTCGGCCCGGCGCGCCTCGGGCACACCGGCCTGCGCCGTCGGCTGCACGTAGCGCACCGGTACCGGAGCCGCCGTGAACAGCACGGGCCTGCGGTCCACCGGCAGGGGGCCGGAGGCCGCGGCCGGCTGGGCGCCCGAGCGGTACACCCCCGAGACGTACGCCGCCTTGAAGCGCACCATCTCGTCGGTGCCGTACTTCAGGTACCCCGATCCCGGGACGTTGGGCAGGTGGTAGGCGTCGGGCACGCCCAGCGCGGCCCTGGACTCGCCCGCGGAGAACGTACGCAGGCCGATCCGGTACGACAGGTAGGTCTCCAGGCCGCGCAGCCGGCCCTCCTCGAGGCGCTGCGAGGCGAGCAGCAGATGGACGCCCAGCGAACGGCCGATGCGCCCGATCTGCACGAACATCTCGATGAAGTCCGGCTTGGCCGTGAGCAGCTCGCTGAACTCGTCGATGACCAGCACGAGGGAGGGGATGGGCTGCAGCGGGGCACCCGCCGCTCGCGCCTTCTCGTAGTCGTGGATGTTGGCGTAGTTGCCCGCGTCGCGGAGCATCTCCTGGCGGCGGTTGAGCTCACCGCTGATGGAGTCGCCCATGCGGTCCACCAGCGTCAGGTCGTCCGCGAGGTTGGTGATCACCGCGGCGACGTGGGGCATCTGCGCCATACCGGCGAAGGTGGCACCACCCTTGAAGTCCGCGAGGACGAAGTTCAGCGTCTCCGAGGTGTGGGTGACGGCGAGGCCCAGCACGAGCGTACGGAGCAGCTCGGACTTCCCGGAACCGGTGGCGCCGACGCACAGGCCGTGCGGGCCCATGCCCTCCTGCGCGGCCTCCTTGAGGTCGAGCATCACAGGCGTGCCGTCCTCGCCCACGCCGATCGGGACCCGCAGCCGCTCGGCCTGCGAGCGGGCCCGCCAGGTCCGGCTGACGTCGACCGAGGCCGCGTCACCGAGGTTCAGCAGATCGGTGAACTCCAGGTTGGCGAGCAGCGGTTCGTCGTCGTCGCCGCCCGTGGCCACGTGGAGCGGGGCCAGCTGACGCGCGAGCGCCTCTGCGGCCTCGTGGCTCATCAGGTCGGGGAGGCCGTCATAGACCAGGCCGTGCCCCGACTCCAGTTGCAGCGAGTGGGGATCCACCACGACGGAGAGGCCGCCGCGTGCTCCGTTGACCTGGCCCGTGACGATCTCGACGACCGTCACCCCTTGAAGGCCCTCGGCAGACGCGAGCGCGGACGTCGCCGGCACGGACTCGCCGTCGAGGACGACGACGACGTGCGGCTGGTCGAGAAGAGGCTGGCCACCCGGCTGGAACCGGGGCCGGCCGTCGAGGTGACCCGCCAGCAGCTCCTCCAGTTCCACCACACTCGTGCTGATCAGGCGACGGCTGCCGGCGCCGTCGATGGATCCCCGCACCTGGACGTGCGGGAGCCACTTCGTCCAGTCCCAGCGCGGAGCGGCGTCACGGCCGGTCGCGACGGCGATGATCAGGTCCTCGGGGGAGTGCAGCGATGCCAGCGCCCCCACCATCGCGCGGGCCGTGGCGCGCGCGGACTCCGCCTCGCCGCTGATCGTCAGGTGGTAGAAGGCGCGGAGCGAGACCGCCATCGGCAGTCCGTCCAGCGTGCTGTGCGTCGTCAGGAACTGCTGCATCGCACCGGCGGTCAGCGGCTCCAGCTCGTCGACCGGCGCGGTGTCGGGTGCGACGAGGGGCGTGGCGAGCTCCTGGCTCCCCAGGCCGATGCGTACGTGCGCGAAGTCGGCGTCCCCGACCCGGCGCTCCCACACCCGGCTGCCCTCGGCGACGAGCGCCCACAGCTGGTCCGGGGACGGGTGGAGATAGAACTGTGCGTCGCGCTGCTGCCGGGCGGTCCTGAGCACGGCGCGCCGGGTCTGCGTCAGGTACTTCAGATAGTCGCGCCGCATGTCCGCGAGCTGGCCCTGGGTGCCGCGCCGGAAGCGGATGATCATCGCAATGGCCATCGCGATCGTCGACGCGATCATGATCATGCCCATGATCCGCATGATCGGGTTCGGCGTCATGAAGAAGAAGACGACCGAGCCACCCATGCCGAGCATCGGCAGCAGCTGCATCATCACCCCCTCCTGCTGCCCGCGAGGCAACTCGGGCGGAGGTTGCAACTGCACCTGCTCGCCCGGAACTTCGGAGGGGAGGGCCCGCGGTGGGCGCTTGACGACAATCTGGCTCACAGCTCACCAATTCCCTTGCCGGACGGAACTGTTCCTATCGGCGCCCCCGTGGCGACGGGTTCCGTCCGCGGGAGGATCCTACTGGCGTGCCCCCTCACCCCAGGGCGGTAGGGTGTCGCGACGCGTGTACGCATCCGCTAACTACCGCAAAAAAATGGGTCATTCGGGACGCAAGCAGAGCTCGGTGCCCAGGGGTGCGTTTTCAGGAGATTCCAGCAGGACAACGAGGGGGAGCAGCACGTGACTATGACGGCCCAAACGGCGGCTACCGGATCCGGGCGGCCGGGTCCAGGAGTTCCGTCCGGCAACGGAACCGGCTTCTGCCGGGTCACGGTCGTCGCGCCCGACAGCCGCGTCGACGTGGCGCTGCCCGAGGACATCCCCGTCGCCGACCTCTACCCGGAGATCCTCCGGCTGTCGGGGCAGAGCCCCGCCCAGGGCGCCCCGGTCGGCTACCACCTGGTGCGCCGTGACGGCACCGTCCTCGACAGCGGTCGCACCCTGGCCGGCCAGCGCATCCTCGACGGCGAGCTGCTCTCCCTGCGGCCCTTCTCGGAGTCACTGCCCCCCGCGGTCTTCGACGACGTCTCCGACGCCGTCGCCACCGCCGTAGCCCGGGACCGGACCCTCTGGGGCGACAGCCTCATGCGCTCGGCCGGGCTCCTCGGCGGGTCCGTCCTGCTCGTCCTGCTCGGCTTCGTGCTGTGGACCTCCGACGTGCGGCACGACATGCACGGGCTGCCGGGCATCCTGGCCGGCGTCACCGCCCTGCTGCTCCTCGCGCTCGCCTGCGTGCGTGCGCGCGTCTACGCGGACCGTGGTTCGTCGATCGCGCTGGGCGTCGGAGTCCTCGCCAACGCCGCGGTCGGCGGTGCGGGCCTCCTGCCGCTCAGCGCGGGCCAGGGCATCGGCAGGCTGCAGTTCCTGCTCGCCTGCGCCGCCGTGCTGGTGGCGTCGGTGATCCTCATGATCGCCGCTCCCGAGGGGGACGGCACCTTCGTCGCGTTCGTGTTCGCCTCGGCCATCGGCGTACTGGTCACCTTCATCGCGATCATGACCGGCATGGAGCCCGCCGAGACCGCAGCCGTGTGCGCCCCCCTCTCCGTCGGTCTCCTCGGCTTCCTGCCCGGGCTCTCCACCCGCTTCGCCCGACTCCCGATCGGCTTCGAGCCGCCCCGCACCACCGCCGGTGACTACGGGGCGTCCGACCCCGCCCCGCAGGGCCCCGTCGACGCCGAGCGCATCACGGCCCAGGCGCGGCGCGGCCACGAACTGCTGGTCGGTCTGGTCGGCGGCTGCGCGCTGGTGGCCGTGGGGGCCGCAGCGGTGCTCGGCTTCTCCGACAACGTCTGGGGCCAGCTGCTGGCGCTCGCCACCGGGGTGGCGATGCTGATGCGCGCGCACCTGTTCCGCTACACGGCCCAGGTCGGCTGCGCCCTGGGGGCCGGTCTCGCCGCACTCGTGCTGCTCGGCCTCGGCCTGTCGCTCAACCCGCCGGTCGAGCTGATCCGCGAGGCACTGAAGGGGGACGGGGCGGGACTCGACATCCGCACGATCTGGCTCACCGCCGCCGTCGCCGGAGTCGCCGCGCTGATCACCGCCATAGGGCTGATCGTCCCGCGCAAGGGGGTCACCCCGTTCTGGGGACGGTTCCTGGAGGTCGCCGAGGCCTGCGTCCTCCTGACGCTGCTGCCGCTCTGCCTCGCCGTCTTCGACGTCTACCACTCGATCCGGGCACTCACCAGCTGACACCCGTCGGGGGTGCCCCGGGGGACTGGTACTCTGACCAGTGGCCGTTTGTGTACGCGTCCCCGGATCATCCTGGGGGCTGCGCTCATCGGACCTTCGCCTCCGAGTCATGGAAGCTCCCCTGAGATCAAGACCAGGGGCACTCGTGGGCGCATCGAACATCAAGAGGAGTACGCGTGCCGCTCGACGCCGCTACGAAGAAGCAGATCATGTCCGAGTTCGCCCAGAAGGAGGGTGACACCGGATCCCCCGAGGTCCAGGTCGCCATGCTCTCCCGCCGGATCTCGGACCTGACGGAGCACCTCAAGACGCACAAGCACGACCACCACTCCCGTCGTGGTCTGCTGATCCTGGTCGGCCAGCGTCGCCGCCTCCTGCAGTACCTTGCCAAGAAGGACATCCAGCGCTTCCGTGCGCTCGTCGACCGCCTCGGCATCCGCCGCGGTGCGGCCGGCGGCGCCAAGTAAAGACGCTGTCGAAGGGAGCGGTACCCACTTCCAGGGGACCGCTCCCTTTGCCGTACGTGCGCTACAGGGCCCCGGCTCAGTAACCTGGACGTACAACACCAGACGAGGAGAGGCGCCCCACGGCCGCCGCCGGTCCTCGGTAGTGGCCCCCGGGACAACGCCCGGGAGCTTCGATCGAAGACCGGCCCCGCACACAAGGTGCGCTTCTCCGCACCGTCCTCCGCCACACGGGCGGCAGGACGAAAGACGACGAGTATGGAGAAATCACTAGTGGAGAACGAGACCCACTACGCCGAGGCCGTTATCGACAACGGAACCTTCGGCACCCGCACCATCCGCTTCGAGACGGGCCGCCTGGCCAAGCAGGCCGCCGGCTCCGCCGTCGCGTACCTGGACGACGACACCATGGTGCTGTCGGCCACCACCGCTTCCAAGCGGCCCAAGGACCAGCTCGACTTCTTCCCCCTCACGGTGGACGTCGAGGAGCGGCAGTACGCGGCCGGCAAGATCCCCGGCTCCTTCTTCCGCCGTGAGGGCCGGCCCTCCGAGGACGCGATCCTCACCTGCCGCCTGATCGACCGCCCGCTGCGCCCCTCCTTCAAGAAGGGCCTGCGCAACGAGATCCAGATCGTCGAGACGATCATGGCGCTCAACCCCGACCACCTGTACGACGTGGTCGCGATCAACGCCGCGTCCGCTTCCACGATCCTGGCGGGCCTGCCCTTCTCCGGCCCGATCGGCGCCACCCGCGTCGCCCTGATCAAGGGCCAGTGGGTCGCCTTCCCGACGCACACCGAGCTCGAGGACGCCGTCTTCGACATGGTCGTCGCCGGTCGCGTCCTCGAGGACGGCGACGTCGCGATCATGATGGTCGAGGCCGAGGCCACCGAGAAGACCATCCAGCTCGTCAAGGACGGTGCCGAGGCCCCGACCGAAGAGGTCGTCGCCGCCGGCCTCGAGGCCGCGAAGCCCTTCATCAAGGCGCTCTGCAAGGCCCAGTCCGACCTTGCCTCCAAGGCCGCCAAGCCCACCGGCGAGTTCCCGGTCTTCCTCGACTACCAGGACGACGTCCTGGAGGCGCTCACCTCTGCCGTCAGCACCGAGCTCGCCAAGGCGCTCACCATCGCCGGCAAGCAGGAGCGCGAGGCGGAGCTGGACCGCATCAAGGAGATCGCGGGCGAGAAGCTCCTCCCGGCCTTCGAAGGCCGCGAGAAGGAGATCTCGGGTGCCTACCGCGCGCTGACCAAGAAGTTGGTCCGCGAGCGCGTCATCAAGGACAAGGTCCGCATCGACGGCCGCGGCGTCACGGACATCCGCACGCTCGCCGCCGAGGTCGAGGCCATCCCGCGCGTGCACGGCTCGGCGCTGTTCGAGCGTGGCGAGACCCAGATCCTGGGCGTCACCACTCTCAACATGCTCCGCATGGAGCAGCAGCTGGACACCCTCTCCCCGGTGACCCGCAAGCGCTACATGCACAACTACAACTTCCCGCCGTACTCCGTCGGTGAGACCGGCCGCGTGGGCTCGCCCAAGCGCCGCGAGATCGGCCACGGCGCGCTCGCCGAGCGCGCCATCGTGCCGGTGCTGCCGTCGCGCGAGGAGTTCCCCTACGCGATCCGCCAGGTCTCCGAGGCGCTGGGCTCCAACGGCTCGACGTCCATGGGCTCGGTCTGCGCCTCCACCATGTCGCTGCTGAACGCCGGTGTGCCCCTCAAGGCCGCCGTCGCCGGTATCGCCATGGGCCTGATCTCGCAGGAGATCGACGGCAAGACCCACTACGTCGCCCTCACCGACATCCTCGGTGCGGAGGACGCCTTCGGCGACATGGACTTCAAGGTCGCCGGCACGAAGCAGTTCGTGACCGCGCTCCAGCTCGACACCAAGCTCGACGGCATCCCCGCCTCGGTCCTGGCCGCCGCGCTGAAGCAGGCCCGTGACGCGCGTCTGCACATCCTGGACGTCATGAACGAGGCCATCGACGTCCCGGACGAGATGTCCCCGAACGCCCCGCGGATCATCACCGTCAAGATCCCGGTGGACAAGATCGGTGAGGTCATCGGCCCCAAGGGCAAGATGATCAACCAGATCCAGGAGGACACCGGCGCCGACATCACGATCGAGGACGACGGCACCATCTACATCGGTGCCCAGCAGGGCTCGCAGGCCGAGGCCGCCCGCGCCACGATCAACGCCATCGCCAACCCGACCATGCCGGAGGTCGGCGAGCGTTACCTGGGTACGGTCGTCAAGACCACCACCTTCGGTGCGTTCGTCTCCCTGATGCCCGGCAAGGACGGCCTGCTGCACATCTCGCAGATCCGCAAGCTCGCCGGTGGCAAGCGTGTGGAGAACGTCGAGGACGTGCTCGGCGTCGGCGCCAAGGTCCAGGTCGAGATCGCGGAGATCGACTCCCGCGGCAAGCTCTCCCTCATCCCCGTGGTCGAGGGTGAAGAGGACGAGAAGAAGGACGACACCGACAAGTGACGTCCCGTAGTCCCGTGACGACGGCCCGCCCCTCCTCGGAGGGGCGGGCCGTCGCCCGTACCCAAACGCTTCTCAAGGGCAGCAACGGCATCGGCACGGTCCGCCGTACCGTCCTCCCCGGTGGTCTCCGGGTCGTCACCGAGACGCTGCCCTCCGTACGCTCCGCCACCTTCGGGATCTGGGCCAACGTCGGTTCACGCGACGAGACGCCCACCCTGAACGGCGCGACGCACTACCTCGAACACCTCCTCTTCAAGGGCACCGCCAAGCGCAGCGCCCTGGACATCTCGTCCGCGATCGACGCGGTCGGCGGCGAGATGAACGCCTTCACGGCGAAGGAGTACACCTGCTACTACGCGCGGGTCCTGGACACGGACCTGCCGCTGGCCATCGACGTCGTCTGCGACATGCTGACCGGCTCACTGATCGCCCCCGAGGACGTGGACGCCGAGCGCGGCGTCATCCTCGAGGAGATCGCGATGACGGAGGACGATCCCGGCGACTGCGTGCACGACCTGTTCGCGCACACCATGCTCGGCGACACGCCCCTGGGCCGCCCGGTGCTCGGTACCGTCGACACGATCAACGCCCTGAACCGCGGCCAGATCGCCCGCTTCTACAAGAAGCACTACGACCCCACGCACCTGGTCGTCGCCGCCGCCGGCAACGTCGACCACGCCACGGTCGTGCGACAGGTCCGCAAGGCGTTCGAGCGCGCCGGCGCCCTGAGCCGCACCGACGCCGTGCCCACGGCGCCGCGCCAGGGCTCCCGCGCCCTGCGTGCCACGGGCCGTGTCGATCTGCTGAACCGCAAGACGGAGCAGGCCCACGTGGTGCTCGGCATGCCCGGCCTGGCCAGGACCGACGAGCGCCGCTGGGCACTCGGCGTCCTGAACACCGCGCTCGGCGGCGGCATGAGCTCCCGCCTCTTCCAGGAGGTCAGGGAGAAGCGCGGCCTCGCCTACAGCGTGTACTCGTACACCTCGGGCTTCGCCGACTGCGGACTCTTCGGCGTGTACGCGGGCTGCCGCCCCAGCCAGGTGCACGACGTCCTCAAGATCTGCCGCGACGAACTCGACCGCGTGGCCACGGACGGACTCGGCGACGAGGAGATCGGCCGCGCCGTCGGTCAGCTCGCCGGTTCCACCGTCCTCGGTCTGGAGGACACGGGCGCCCTGATGAACCGCATCGGCAAGAGCGAGCTCTGCTGGGGCGAGCAGATGTCCGTCGACGACATGCTGGCGAAGATCGCGGCGGTCACGCCCGACGAGGTCCGGGCCGTGGCGGCCGACGTCCTCGGTCAGCGGCCCTCGCTCTCGGTCATCGGCCCACTGAAGGACAAGCAGGCGGACCGCCTGCACGAAGCGGTCTCCTGACCGTCCGCCGCACCGCTGGACACCCGTCGGTTCTCCTGACCACCCCGTAAGGAAAGAGCACATGAGCAAGCTGCGTGTGGCCGTTCTCGGCGCCAAGGGACGTATCGGCTCCGAGGCGGTGCGAGCCGTGGAGGCCGCCGAGGACATGGAGCTCGTCGCCGCGCTCGGCCGCGGCGACGAGCTGCGGACCCTCACGGACAACGGCGCCCAGGCGGTCGTCGAGCTGACCACACCCGCGTCGGTGATGGACAACCTCGACTTCTGTGTCCGGCACGGGATCCACGCGGTCGTGGGCACCACGGGCTGGACCGACGAACGGCTCGCGCGGCTGAACACCTGGCTCTCCGCTTCCCCGGGGACCGGTGTGCTCATCGCGCCGAACTTCTCCATCGGCGCGGTCCTCACGATGAGGTTCGCGGAGCAGGCCGCCCGCTACTTCGAGTCGGTGGAGGTCATCGAGCTCCACCACCCGAACAAGGCCGACGCCCCCTCAGGAACGGCCACCCGCACCGCCCAGCTGATCGCCGCCGCCCGCGAGAAGGCCGGGGCGGCGCCGCAGCCCGACGCCACCACCACCGCACTGGACGGCGCCCGCGGCGCGGACGTCGACGGCGTGCCGGTCCACTCGGTCCGGCTCCGAGGCCTCCTCGCCCACCAGGAGGTCCTGCTGGGCGGAGAGGGCGAGACCCTCACCCTGCGCCACGACTCGCTGCACCACAGCAGCTTCATGCCGGGCATCCTGCTCGGCACCCGCCGCGTGGTGACCACTCCCGGCCTCACCTTCGGCCTGGAACACTTCCTCGACCTGAACTGACTGGGCCCCACCCCATGCGCGCAAAGCTCACCTACGCCGTCACCGCCGCCGTCCTGGTCTTCTACTTCGTCCTGGCCGGCAGCCGGGGCGTCCTGCTGATCAGGCACGGCACGCTGCTCACGGTCACCTTCGGCGTGGCCGTACTGATCCTGCCGGTGATCGGCGTCTGGTTCCTCTGGAAGAACACCCAGTTCGTACGGAGGGCCAACGTCCTGGCCGCCGCACTGGACGCGGAGGGCGGGCTCCCCGTCGACGAGCTGGTACGCACCCCGTCGGGGCGCATCGACCGGGATTCCGCCGACGCCGTGTTCGCGCGGCGGCGGGAGGAGACCGAGGACAGTCCGGACGACTGGCGCTGCTGGTTCCGGCTGGCGGTCGCCTACCAGGACGCGAGGGACACCCCACGCGCCCGCAAGGCGATGCAGCGTGCCATCGCCCTGCACAGGGACGAGCCGGTACGCGCCTGAAGGCGCCGTACCGGCTCGTGAGGTGTCAGCGCGGCCCTATGAGGGCCGACAGGCTTCAGCCGCTGGTGCGGTACTCGTCGCCCCAGGCCTCGACCGTGTCCGTGGCACGCTCGAACGCCTCGGCGCGAGCCAGGAAGTCCGCGTTGTGGTCGGTGACCAGCGGGGCCAGCGGCTCGCCGCTCCGACGCACCACGATCAGGGCCTGGCCCTGCACGGTGCGCGGAAGCCCGAGCCACTTCACCGGCTGCTGCACCGTACGGACCGCTGCGGCATCCTGCCAGCGCACCGTGGTCGTACGGAAGAAGCCCACCCGGCGTACACCGTGCCGACTGACCCAGGCGCCGACCCGCAGGAGCCTCAGGGCCCCAGCGATCACCGCGGCGGCGAGCGCGAAGCACGCTCCGGCACCGGACAGCGTCCCGGCGAGCGCGATGATCATCGCGGCGAGCAGCACGAACGACGCCAGCAGCAGCAGGGTTGCTGCCGCCGCGACACGCCACGGCCCGGGACGGTACGGCCGCCGCCAGCTGTCGTGGTCGTCGAACGGCAGCGCGATGTCCTCCGCGTCCGCGTCGAATGCGCGGTCGGCCGTCAGGAAGGGCAGGGGCACGACTGATCCTCACTCACAAGCACGCTCGATTGCTGTGCCCGGTGAGGCTACCGAGCAGCCCCCCGGCCGACCACCCCAGGGGGCCCGTACGGGTCAGCGGTGCCGTGAGGCCTCGGACGTCTGACTGTGGGACGGCGTCCGGTCGGTATCGAGCGCGGGCAGGCCGAAGAGCAGCGAGCCGGCGAAGCCGGCGATCAGCGTCAGCCCTACGAGGCACTGGCCGGCCAGCTGGGAACGGCTGGCGCGCTGACGGGGAGGAGGAGTGACATTACTGCGGAACCGGTCGGCCTCGGCAACGAACGAGAACGGGACGGATTCACGCCGGCGGAACATGAGGAAGCTCTCCTTGAACTCTGTGGCGGGTGCTGCTAATGAGTCAGACGTACGAGAGGCTCGATCGGTGCCCGAATCGCCGAACTCCGTCAAGAAATTCCCGCTGACGGAGGCCCCTCTCCGGGGCCCGTAGAGTGGACGCCGCCCGAGCGACGCAATTGGAAGGACCCCCGCCGGTGACCGACACCCCCGAGCCCACCAAGGCCCACTTCCGCAGCGATGTCACCGTTGACCTGGTGAAATCGGCGGCCAGCGACTCCGACGTGCTGTTCGCGGCCCGTGTGTCCACGGCCGGGGAGCAGTCCCTGGAAGAGGTCGCGAAGGACCCCGAGCGCTCCAAGGGGCTCATCAACTTCTTGATGCGGGACCGGCACGGCAGCCCGTTCGAGCACAACTCGATGACCTTCTTCATCAGCGCCCCGATCTTCGTGTTCCGCGAGTTCATGCGACACCGCGTGGGCTGGTCCTACAACGAGGAATCAGGCCGCTACAGGGAGCTCGAGCCGGTCTTCTACGTCCCGGGCGAGACCCGCAAGCTCATCCAGCAGGGCCGCCCCGGCAAGTACGAGTTCGTCGAGGGGACTCCGGAGCAGCACGAGCTCACCAGCCGTGCCATGGAGAAGTCGTACCGCCAGGCCTACGACGCGTACCAGGAGATGCTCGCCGCCGGGGTCGCCCGTGAGGTCGCCCGCGCCGTGCTCCCCGTCGGCCTGTTCTCCACGATGTACGCCACCTGCAACGCACGCTCGCTGATGCACTTCCTCGGCCTGCGCACCCAGCACGAACTGGCCAAGGTGCCGTCCTTCCCGCAGCGCGAGATCGAGATGGTCGGCGAGCAGATGGAACAGCACTGGAAGACCCTCATGCCGCTCACTCATGCCGCGTTCAACAAGAACGGGCGGGTAGCCCCGTAAGCGGTGTCCGTATTGCGACGTTTGGTGAAGTTCATCTAGGCTGATCAAACGGACCCGGCACTGCTTGAACCCCCGAGCAGGCAGTGCCGGGTTCCTCTTCCTCGTCCCCCGAGGGAGCGCGGCGCTCCGAGCAACGAGTAGCGTGTTACCCATGGCTCCGATCTCCACTCCGCAGACCCCCTTCGGGAGGGTCCTCACCGCTATGGTCACGCCGTTCACGGCGGACGGCGCAATCGACCTCGACGGCGCCCAGCGGCTCGCCGCCCATCTGGTGGACGCAGGCAACGACGGCCTGGTCGTCAACGGCACCACGGGCGAGTCACCGACCACCAGCGACGCGGAGAAAGACCAGCTCGTACGGGCTGTACTGGAAGCCGTAGGCGACCGGGCACACGTCGTCGCCGGCGTCGGGACCAACGACACCCGGCACAGCATCGAGCTCGCCCGGACCGCCGAGCGCAGCGGCGCCCACGGCCTCCTCGCCGTCACCCCGTACTACAACAAGCCACCGCAGGAGGGCCTCCTCCGGCACTTCGGCGCCATCGCGGACTCCACCGGACTCCCGGTGATGTTGTACGACATCCCCGGCCGCAGCGGTGTGCCGATCGACACAGAGACGCTCGTGCGCCTCGCCGAGCACCCCAGGATCGTCGCCAACAAGGACGCCAAGGGAGACCTGGGCCGCTCCAGCTGGGCCATCGCCGAGTCCGGCCTCGCCTGGTACTCCGGTGACGACATGCTCAACCTCCCGCTGCTCTCGGTCGGCGCAGTCGGTTTCGTCTCCGTCGTCGGCCATGTCGTCACCCCCGAGCTGCGCGCCCTCGTCGAGGCGCACCTCGGCGGTGACGTGCAGAAGGCCACGGAGATACACCAGAAGCTGCTCCCCGTCTTCACCGGGATGTTCCGCACCCAGGGCGTCATCACCACCAAGGCGGCGCTCACCCTGCTGGGCCTGCCCGCCGGTCCGCTGCGCCTGCCTCTGGTGGAACTCACCGCGCAGGAGACGGCCCAGCTCAAGATCGATCTGGCGGCCGGTGGGGTACAGCTCTGACACGGACTTCACAACTGAATACGCGAGGACACTCGCGGCGGTAACACCACCTGACAACAGCAAGTGCACGAATGACATGCGCGCCACGTGCCCTCAGCGGTACGTGGCGCGTGTGGTAAGGAGAGTCTTTTGAGTCATCCGCATCCTGAACTCGGTACCCCGCCGAAGCTCCCGAAGGGCGGCCTGCGGGTCACCCCGCTGGGCGGCCTGGGCGAGATCGGCCGCAACATGACGGTCTTCGAGTACGGCGGCCGCCTGCTCATCGTCGACTGCGGTGTGCTCTTCCCCGAGGAGGAGCAGCCCGGCATCGACCTGATCCTTCCGGACTTCACCACCATCCGGGACCGCCTGGACGACATCGAGGGCATCGTCCTCACGCACGGCCACGAGGACCACATCGGTGGCGTCCCCTACCTGCTCCGCCTGAAGCCGGACATCCCGCTGATCGGCTCCAAGCTGACCCTCGCACTCATCGAGGCCAAGCTCCAGGAGCACCGGATCCGTCCGTACACCCTCGAGGTGGTGGAGGGACAGCGCGAGCGCATCGGAGTGTTCGACTGCGAGTTCATCGCCGTCAACCACTCCATCCCGGACGCCCTCGCCGTGGCGATCCGCACCCCCGCGGGCCTGGCCGTCGCGACCGGTGACTTCAAGATGGACCAGCTCCCGCTGGACGGCCGTCTCACCGACCTGCACGCCTTCGCCCGGCTGAGCGAGGAGGGTATCGACCTCCTCCTGTCCGACTCGACGAACGCCGAGGTCCCCGGGTTCGTCCCGCCGGAGCGGGACATCTCCAACGTGCTGCGCACGGTGTTCGCCAACGCGCAGAAGCGCATCATCGTGGCCAGCTTCGCCAGCCACGTCCACCGCATCCAGCAGATCCTGGACGCCGCCCACGAGTACGGCCGCAGGGTCGCGTTCGTCGGACGCTCGATGGTGCGCAACATGGGGATCGCCCGTGACCTGGGCTACCTGAAGGTGCCCGCCGGTCTGGTCGTCGACGTCAAGACACTCGACGACCTGCCGGACGACGAGGTCGTGCTGGTCTGCACCGGCTCGCAGGGTGAGCCGATGGCCGCACTCTCGCGCATGGCGAACAGGGACCACCAGATCCGGATCGTCCCGGGCGACACGGTGATCCTGGCGTCGTCGCTCATCCCCGGCAACGAGAACGCGGTGTACCGCGTGATCAACGGTCTGACCCGCTGGGGCGCGAACGTCGTCCACAAGGGCAACGCCAAGGTCCACGTCTCGGGCCACGCCTCGGCCGGCGAGCTGTTGTACTTCTACAACATCTGCAAGCCGAAGAACCTGATGCCGGTCCACGGCGAGTGGCGCCACCTGAGGGCCAACGCCGAACTCGGTGCGCTGACCGGCGTGCCGAAGGACCACATCGTCATCGCCGAGGACGGCGTGGTGGTCGACCTCGTCGACGGCAAGGCGAAGATCGTCGGCAAGGTGCAGGCCGGCTACGTGTACGTCGACGGCCTCTCGGTCGGCGACGTCACCGAGACCTCCCTCAAGGACCGCCGGATCCTCGGCGACGAGGGGATCATCTCCGTCTTCATCGTGGTCGACAGCTCGTCCGGGAAGATCGTGGGCGGTCCCCACATCCAGGCCCGCGGCTCCGGCATCGACGACGGTGCGTTCACCGCCGTGGTGCCCAAGGTCGAGGAGGCCATCAACAAGTCGGCACAGGACGGGGTGATGGAGCCGCACCAGCTCCAGCAGCTGGTCAGGCGCACGGTGGGCAAGTGGGTGTCGGACACCTACCGCCGACGTCCGATGATCCTCCCGGTAGTGGTCGAGGTCTGACCCGGCGGCCGTCACCAGGCCGCCGACCAGGAGCGGGGCGTCTCGATTTGCATCGAGGCGCCCCGCTCCAGTACGTTTGAGATTCCGCCCGAACGGGAAGCACCTCGCGCACTTCTGTGCCGAGCGCCCTTCGAGGAGGCGGGAAATCCGGCTCAGAATCTCTGATAAAGTCGGATCCGCCGAAAGGCAAAGGCCACTCCACAGGCCACCGGAATCAAATTCGGACCGGAAATGGAACGAAAAAGAGTCTGGTAAAGTTGGAGGCGCAGGAAAGGGAAACGCGAAAGCGAAGAACTGGAAAGCGAATCAGCAAGAACCCGCTTCGGCCGGG
>NZ_JBISCE010000007.1:0-5273 GCF_044385685.1 Streptomyces sp. ALB3
AATCGGACACGAAAGAGTCTGATAGAGTCGGAAACGCAAGAACAGAAGGGAAGCGCCCGGAGGGCCCCGGTGAAACGGGACCGAAGGAAGCGTCCGTTCCTTGAGAACTCAACAGCGTGCCAAAAGTCAACGCCAGATATGTTGATACCCCGGCCTGCTTCGGCAGGTTGGTGGTTCCTTTGAAAAGTCCTACCGGTCCTTCGGGTCGGGTAGGCAACAACAGCGAGGACGCTGTGAACGACCGGTCTTATTCCGACCTGGTCGTTCCGCTCTCGTGTTGTGATCCCGATTACGGGAAAACATTCACGGAGAGTTTGATCCTGGCTCAGGACGAACGCTGGCGGCGTGCTTAACACATGCAAGTCGAACGATGAAGCCTTTCGGGGTGGATTAGTGGCGAACGGGTGAGTAACACGTGGGCAATCTGCCCTTCACTCTGGGACAAGCCCTGGAAACGGGGTCTAATACCGGATAACACTCTGTCCCGCATGGGACGGGGTTAAAAGCTCCGGCGGTGAAGGATGAGCCCGCGGCCTATCAGCTTGTTGGTGGGGTGATGGCCTACCAAGGCGACGACGGGTAGCCGGCCTGAGAGGGCGACCGGCCACACTGGGACTGAGACACGGCCCAGACTCCTACGGGAGGCAGCAGTGGGGAATATTGCACAATGGGCGAAAGCCTGATGCAGCGACGCCGCGTGAGGGATGACGGCCTTCGGGTTGTAAACCTCTTTCAGCAGGGAAGAAGCGAAAGTGACGGTACCTGCAGAAGAAGCGCCGGCTAACTACGTGCCAGCAGCCGCGGTAATACGTAGGGCGCAAGCGTTGTCCGGAATTATTGGGCGTAAAGAGCTCGTAGGCGGCTTGTCACGTCGGATGTGAAAGCCCGGGGCTTAACCCCGGGTCTGCATTCGATACGGGCTAGCTAGAGTGTGGTAGGGGAGATCGGAATTCCTGGTGTAGCGGTGAAATGCGCAGATATCAGGAGGAACACCGGTGGCGAAGGCGGATCTCTGGGCCATTACTGACGCTGAGGAGCGAAAGCGTGGGGAGCGAACAGGATTAGATACCCTGGTAGTCCACGCCGTAAACGTTGGGAACTAGGTGTTGGCGACATTCCACGTCGTCGGTGCCGCAGCTAACGCATTAAGTTCCCCGCCTGGGGAGTACGGCCGCAAGGCTAAAACTCAAAGGAATTGACGGGGGCCCGCACAAGCAGCGGAGCATGTGGCTTAATTCGACGCAACGCGAAGAACCTTACCAAGGCTTGACATATACCGGAAAGCATCAGAGATGGTGCCCCCCTTGTGGTCGGTATACAGGTGGTGCATGGCTGTCGTCAGCTCGTGTCGTGAGATGTTGGGTTAAGTCCCGCAACGAGCGCAACCCTTGTTCTGTGTTGCCAGCATGCCCTTCGGGGTGATGGGGACTCACAGGAGACTGCCGGGGTCAACTCGGAGGAAGGTGGGGACGACGTCAAGTCATCATGCCCCTTATGTCTTGGGCTGCACACGTGCTACAATGGCCGGTACAATGAGCTGCGATGCCGCGAGGCGGAGCGAATCTCAAAAAGCCGGTCTCAGTTCGGATTGGGGTCTGCAACTCGACCCCATGAAGTCGGAGTTGCTAGTAATCGCAGATCAGCATTGCTGCGGTGAATACGTTCCCGGGCCTTGTACACACCGCCCGTCACGTCACGAAAGTCGGTAACACCCGAAGCCGGTGGCCCAACCCCTTGTGGGAGGGAGCTGTCGAAGGTGGGACTGGCGATTGGGACGAAGTCGTAACAAGGTAGCCGTACCGGAAGGTGCGGCTGGATCACCTCCTTTCTAAGGAGCATCTAGGTTTCCTTCGGGGAATCCAGAGACCATTTCGTCGGCAAATGTTCGACGGTGGTTGCTCATGGGTGGAACGTTGACTATTCGGCACGGTGAGCTTGTTTTCGTTAGTACTGCTTCGGCGTGGAACACGGGAATGGGTTGATCGGGTCGGGCACGCTGTTGGGTATCTGAAGGTATGGCCGTAAGGCTGCCTTCGGTTGCCGGCCCCAGTGCACTCACCTGTAAGGGTGGGGTGATGGGTGGCTGGTCGTTGTTTGAGAACTGCACAGTGGACGCGAGCATCTGTGGCCAAGTTTTTAAGGGCGCACGGTGGATGCCTTGGCACCAGGAACCGATGAAGGACGTGGGAGGCCACGATAGTCCCCGGGGAGCTGTCAACCAAGCTTTGATCCGGGGGTTTCCGAATGGGGAAACCCGGCAGTCGTCATGGGCTGTCACCCGCTGCTGAACACATAGGCAGTGTGGAGGGAACGAGGGGAAGTGAAACATCTCAGTACCCTCAGGAAGAGAAAACAACCGTGATTCCGGGAGTAGTGGCGAGCGAAACTGGATGAGGCCAAACCGTATGCGTGTGATACCCGGCAGGGGTTGCGCTTACGGGGTTGTGGGATCTCTCTTTCACAGTCTGCCGGCTGTGAGGCGAGTCAGAAACCGTTGATGTAGGCGAAGGACATGCGAAAGGTCCGGCGTAGAGGGTAAGACCCCCGTAGCTGAAACATTAACGGCTCGTTTGAGAGACACCCAAGTAGCACGGGGCCCGAGAAATCCCGTGTGAATCTGGCGGGACCACCCGCTAAGCCTAAATATTCCCTGGTGACCGATAGCGGATAGTACCGTGAGGGAATGGTGAAAAGTACCGCGGGAGCGGAGTGAAATAGTACCTGAAACCGTGTGCCTACAAGCCGTGGGAGCGTCGCTGTATGTGCTTGCACATGCAGTCGTGACTGCGTGCCTTTTGAAGAATGAGCCTGCGAGTTAGCGGTGTGTAGCGAGGTTAACCCGTGTGGGGAAGCCGTAGCGAAAGCGAGTCCGAATAGGGCGATTGAGTTGCACGCTCTAGACCCGAAGCGGAGTGATCTAGCCATGGGCAGGTTGAAGCGGAGGTAAGACTTCGTGGAGGACCGAACCCACCAGGGTTGAAAACCTGGGGGATGACCTGTGGTTAGGGGTGAAAGGCCAATCAAACTCCGTGATAGCTGGTTCTCCCCGAAATGCATTTAGGTGCAGCGTCGTGTGTTTCTTGCCGGAGGTAGAGCACTGGATAGGCGATGGGCCCTACCGGGTTACTGACCTTAGCCAAACTCCGAATGCCGGTAAGTGAGAGCGCGGCAGTGAGACTGTGGGGGATAAGCTCCATGGTCGAGAGGGAAACAGCCCAGAGCATCGACTAAGGCCCCTAAGCGTACGCTAAGTGGGAAAGGATGTGGAGTCGCAGAGACAACCAGGAGGTTGGCTTAGAAGCAGCCACCCTTGAAAGAGTGCGTAATAGCTCACTGGTCAAGTGATTCCGCGCCGACAATGTAGCGGGGCTCAAGCGTACCGCCGAAGTCGTGTCATTCATACACATATCCCCAACGGGAGTATGGATGGGTAGGGGAGCGTCGTGTGCCGGGTGAAGCAGCCGCGGAAGCGAGTTGTGGACGGTTCACGAGTGAGAATGCAGGCATGAGTAGCGATACACACGTGAGAAACGTGTGCGCCGATTGACTAAGGGTTCCTGGGTCAAGCTGATCTGCCCAGGGTAAGTCGGGACCTAAGGCGAGGCCGACAGGCGTAGTCGATGGACAACCGGTTGATATTCCGGTACCCGCTTTGAAACGCCCAATACTGAATCAGGCGATGCTAAGTCCGTGAAGCCGGCCCGATCTCTTCGGAGTTGAGGGTAGTGGTGGAGCCGACGAACCAGACTTGTATTAGGTAAGCGATGGGGTGACGCAGGAAGGTAGTCCAGCCCGGGCGGTGGTTGTCCCGGGGTAAGGGTGTAGGCCGTGTGGTAGGTAAATCCGTCACACGTTAAGGCTGAGACCTGATGCCGAGCCGATTGTGGTGAAGTGGATGATCCTATGCTGTCGAGAAAAGCCTCTAGCGAGTTTCATGGCGGCCCGTACCCTAAACCGACTCAGGTAGTCAGGTAGAGAATACCGAGGCGTTCGGGTGAACTATGGTTAAGGAACTCGGCAAAATGCCCCCGTAACTTCGGGAGAAGGGGGGCCATCACTGGTGATCCGATTTACTCGGTGAGCTGGGGGTGGCCGCAGAGACCAGCGAGAAGCGACTGTTTACTAAAAACACAGGTCCGTGCGAAGCCGTAAGGCGATGTATACGGACTGACGCCTGCCCGGTGCTGGAACGTTAAGGGGACCGGTTAGTGCACTTTCGGGTGTGCGAAGCTGAGAACTTAAGCGCCAGTAAACGGCGGTGGTAACTATAACCATCCTAAGGTAGCGAAATTCCTTGTCGGGTAAGTTCCGACCTGCACGAATGGCGTAACGACTTCTCGACTGTCTCAACCATAGGCCCGGTGAAATTGCACTACGAGTAAAGATGCTCGTTTCGCGCAGCAGGACGGAAAGACCCCGGGACCTTTACTATAGTTTGATATTGGTGTTCGGTTCGGCTTGTGTAGGATAGGTGGGAGACTTTGAAGCGGCCACGCCAGTGGTTGTGGAGTCGTCGTTGAAATACCACTCTGGTCGTGCTGGATGTCTAACCTGGGTCCGTGATCCGGATCAGGGACAGTGTCTGATGGGTAGTTTAACTGGGGCGGTTGCCTCCTAAAGAGTAACGGAGGCGCCCAAAGGTTCCCTCAGCCTGGTTGGCAATCAGGTGTTGAGTGTAAGTGCACAAGGGAGCTTGACTGTGAGACCGACGGGTCGAGCAGGGACGAAAGTCGGGACTAGTGATCCGGCAGTGGCTTGTGGAAGCGCTGTCGCTCAACGGATAAAAGGTACCCCGGGGATAACAGGCTGATCTTCCCCAAGAGTCCATATCGACGGGATGGTTTGGCACCTCGATGTCGGCTCGTCGCATCCTGGGGCTGGAGTCGGTCCCAAGGGTTGGGCTGTTCGCCCATTAAAGCGGTACGCGAGCTGGGTTTAGAACGTCGTGAGACAGTTCGGTCCCTATCCGCTGTGCGCGTAGGAATATTGAGAAGGGCTGTCCCTAGTACGAGAGGACCGGGACGGACGAACCTCTGGTGTGCCAGTTGTCCTGCCAAGGGCATGGCTGGTTGGCTACGTTCGGAAAGGATAACCGCTGAAAGCATCTAAGCGGGAAGCCTGCTTCGAGATGAGTATTCCCACCACCTTGAGTGGTTAAGGCTCCCAGTAGACGACTGGGTTGATAGGCCAGATGTGGAAGCCCGGTAACGGGTGGAGCTGACTGGTACTAATAGGCCGAGGGCTTGTCCTCAGTTGCTCGCGTCCACTGTGTT